>JBMLRS010000480.1:1357-13522 GCA_049240905.1 Elsteraceae bacterium | reverse complement strand
GATCCTCGACCACGTCGGCCAGCGCGCCGACCACCAGTAGGGACGGCGGCGCGTCGGCGGCGGCTTCCGGCAGGCTCGGGGCCAGAGCCGCGAGGCAGGCGTCCTCGCCTTGCGTGAAGGTCGTCTCGATCCCGCTGCCGGAATAATTCAGCACCCGCACCGCCGGCGAGTGGATCCCGGACAGCCGAGCGGCGGCGCGGGACAGATCCAGCTTGATCACTTCCGACGGGCAGGACCCGACGAGGAACAGCATCCTGATGTCCGGTCGGCGCTCAAGCAGCCGGCCGACGACTCGGTCGAGCTCGGCGTTCATGTCGGCCAGGCCGGCCAGATCGCGCTCCTCGATGATCGCCGTGGCGAAGCGCGGCTCGGCGAAGATCATCACCCCGGCGGCCGATTGGATGAGGTGGGCGCAGGTGCGGGAGCCGACAACCAGAAAGAAAGCGTCCTGGATTTTTCGATGGAGCCAGACGATCCCCGTGAGCCCGCAGAAGACTTCTCGCTGCCCACGTTCGCGCAGAACTGGAAGTTCGGCGCACCCCCCAGGGATCGCGGCGGCGCTCATGACATGTTCGCCGCGCTCAGGCCGCCTGCGCGGGGGCCTCGCTCAAGCCGCGCCGCGCGCAGCTTGAAGATGTATTGGGCCGCGTTGACCACGTAGGCCGCGTAAGCCGCCAGCGCGAGATGCATCTGACCCTGAGGGTCCAGCCCGCCAAAGGCGAAGAAGAACAGATAGGCCGTGTGAAGGCCCATCACGATCATGCTGACCAGGTCTTCCCAGAAGAAGGCCGGCGCGAAGAGATAGCGCCCGAACACTTCATGCTCCCAGATGCAGCCGGTGATCATGATCGCGTAAAGCGCGATCGTCTTGACGACGACGGAGGCCGTCGCGGCCTCCCATCCGTGCCCTGTGTCAAGATAGCGCACCACCAGGAACAGGCTGACCAGGAAGATCACGAACTGAACCGGCGCGAGGATGCCTTGAACCATGGTCCAAGGAGTGGAATCCCTGCGTTTCCGCTCTTCCGGAGTATAGAGCGAAGGCCGGTGGGCCCCGCTCGCCACGCCGTCCGTGCGATCATGAAGGCCTGCGGAGGCCGACCATGGACAGGCGTCAACCCGTCCCAACAACCGATCCAGCGCTCTCACTGTAAACATAGGTTGACCACGCTCCGGGCTGGGGTGTCTGCTACCTCTCATGGCGGCCAGGCGCGAAGGCGCGGAAGCTTCCATATCGACCGGAGATCCTGGCTTAGCGGACTTTTTTATCGTCTCGTTCACCGCCGCCTCCCTAGAAAACCGGTCGTTGAGAGAACGCTAGACCCGGAAAAAAAATCTGTCAACCCGTCGTTACGTCAACTGTGCTTGACAAACAATGATGAGGACGTGACGATCGAAGAAAGGGAGGAACCCGTGGATCAGCAGGCCGTGCATGACTGTTCCTGGCAGGAACATGGCGAAGATCCGACGGCGCTCGGCGCGCTCGCTGACGAGCGGACCGCGACCTCCAACGTCGACCGGGAGGAGCGCCGAGCGAAGCTTGCGCGCACGATTGAGACGGAGGTAATTCCGCGCTTGATGATCACCGCGCAGAACCGCCCCACCCGCGCGAGTTTGAGCGCGATCGTCGGCGGCGGACCTTCCCAAGAAGACGTCGACTCCTTCGCCGACATCATCCTGTCGTCCAACCTGAACGCCGCCGCCGACTTCATCGACGCGATGCGCGGGCGCGGCTTGTCGGTTGAGATGATCTGCGTTGACTTGATGGCGCCGGCGGCGCGTCGCCTGGGCGAGTATTGGCTCGAGGATCGCTGCAGCTTCATCGACGTGACGATGGGGCTCGGTCGTCTGCAGCGCCTGCTTCATTCCTTGTCTCCCTCGACTCCCCAGGTCAGCCGCCGCGGACCGGTGCGCCGCGCGCTGTTGATGCCGGCGGCTGGCGAGCAGCACACTTTCGGCCTGCTGATCGTGGCTGAGTTCTTTCTCCGCGCGGGCTGGGACGTGTGGGGCGGCCCTCTGTCGACCAAGTCCGACCCCATCGCCATGGTGCGCGACGACTGGTTCGACGTGGTGGGGCTGTCGATCGGCAATGATCGATCGTTGAAAGGCGCGAAGCAGCAAATCGCCGATCTTAGAGCCGCTTCCTTGAACCCTCATCTCGGGGTTTTGGTCGGCGGCGCGGCGCTTCTGGAGAACCCTGAGTTGGCGAAGGAAATCGGGGCCGACGCGACCGCGGCCGATGGGCGCGACGCGCCCTTGCTCGCAGAAAGGCTGGTCGGGCGACTCAGCGCGGAAGCATGAGACAACGCCATTGAAAACAAAGAAGAAAATACGGTACCTGAAGGAGGTTTGTTCGGCGGTTCTGACGGTAGAGGAAATTATCTCTCGTGAAGCATTTCAAACGCCCAGAGGAATCGCTCGGCGGTCTCGACATAAAAACCACCGCCGCCCTAATTGCGGCGGCGTCCGATATTGCCTTGGTCATCGATTCTAAAGGCGTCATTCAAGATATGGCGTGCGGCAGCGACGAACTCGCCGGCGAAGACCTTGTGAAATGGGTTGGCAAACCCTGGGCCGACACGGTGGCCATCGACAGCCGCGAGAAGGTCCGGGAGCTTCTGCACAACGCCGACGCGGCGAGCCTTGGCCGCAGCCGCCATGTGAATCATGTCTCCAAAAGCGGCGAAGACATTCCGATCCTCTATTCGGCGATCCAGATCGACCCCGAGGGCCGCTCCGTCGCGGTTGGCCGCGATCTGCGCGCCCAGGCGGAGATCCAGCAGCGCCTGATCGAAGCGCAGCAATCGATGGAGCGCGACTACTGGCGCCTGCGCCATGTCGAGACGCGCTATCGCCTGCTCTTCCAACTCGCCTCGGAGGCGGTGCTGGTGGTCGACGCCGCGACGATGAAGGTCGCCGAGGCCAATCCCGCCGCGTCGGAATTCTTCGGCGAGTCGGGCAATTGGCTGATCGGACGTCTGTTTCCGGTCGGTTTTGACAGCGAGGGCATGCGCGCCATCAACGGGCTGTTGAGCGCCGTTCGCAGCAATGGCAAGGCGGAGCCTGTGAAGGCGACCGCCATCTCCGGCGACCGCACGGTGAGCGTGTCAGCGTCTCTGTTCCGCCAGGAGAACACGTCCTATTTCCTGGTGCGGTTGGCGATGATCGACGCAAAGCTGCCCTCGGCCCCGCCGCGCGCGCGCTCGATGTTGCTGCGGTTCCTGGAGAACGCGCCTGACGGCTTTGTCGTCACTGACCTTCAGGGCAAGATCCTCACCGCGAACGCGGCTTTCGTCGACCTGACGCAGCTCGCGACCGAAGGCCAGGTCGAAGGCGAGTCGATCGAGCGCTGGCTCGGCCGGCCCGGCGTGGATTTCAGCGTCCTCAGCGCGAATCTGCGCCAGCACGGCTCCATTCGTCTGTTCGCCACCACCATTCGCGGCGAATATGGCGCGACGGCAGACGTGGAGATCTCGGCGGTCGCCGTGCCGCAGGGCGATCCGCCTTGCCTCGGCTTCTCGATCCGCAATGTCGGCAACCGCCTCTCGCCGGCGCCACGCGCCAACGGGCGCGAAGCGCCAAGGTCGGTTGAACAATTGACCGAACTGGTCGGCCGCGTGCCGCTGAAGGAGCTGGTGCGGGAGGCGACCGACGTGATC
Source organism: Elsteraceae bacterium (assembly GCA_049240905.1). Taxonomy (GTDB): domain Bacteria; phylum Pseudomonadota; class Alphaproteobacteria; order Elsterales; family Elsteraceae; genus JBMLRS01. Next base: position 9,863 of record JBMLRS010000480.1, on the reverse strand, counting down.
GAGCGCCTGTCGATCGAGGCGGCGCTTGAGCTGACGCGGGATAATCGAGCCTCGGCGGCCGAGATGCTCGGGCTGTCGCGCCAGAGTCTTTACATCAAATTGCGCCGTTTCGGGTTGGGCGATCTATCGGAAGCGGAGCCCGATCCGAAGTGACGCCGAGCTAACAGCGCCGCTGGGTCATCCCATCCGCGGCCGATCGGCAAGGGAGGCCTGGGACATGGGTTTGGAGAGCTTTGACGTGGTGGTGGTCGGTGGGGGTCCCGCCGGCGCCACCGCCGCCGACGATCTGGCGCGGCGCGGACGGTCGGTGCTGCTTCTGGACCGCGCCGGCCGGATCAAGCCGTGCGGCGGCGCCATTCCGCCCCGCCTGATCAAGGATTTCGACATTCCCGATCATCTGCTGGTCGCCAAAGTCAACGCCGCGCGCATGATCTCGCCGACCAACCAGAACGTCGACATCCCGATCCATGGCGGCTTCGTCGGCATGGTCGACCGCGAGGTGTTCGACGAGTGGCTGCGCGAGCGCGCGATGGCCTCGGGCGCGCAGCGCCGCACTGGGACCTTCGACCATATCGAGACGGACGAGGACGGCGTGTCCATCGTCTGTTTCCGCCCTGACGGCCGCCACGGCGTGGAGCCGATGCAGCGGGTTCGGGCCCGGGCGATCATCGGCGCGGACGGAGCGCTTTCGGCCGTCGCCAGGCAGACGGTGCCGGGCGCCGACAAGATCAAATATGTCTTCGCCTATCACGAGATCGTGAAGACCCCGGACGCGGCGCCGGCGGATTTCGACGCCCGCCGCTGCGACGTGATCTATCAGGGCAAGCTGTCGCCGGACTTCTATTCCTGGATCTTTCCGCACGGGAACACGATCAGCATCGGCACCGGCAGCGCGAACAAGGGATTCTCCTTGAAGGGCGCGATCAGCGAGCTGCGCGCCTCCACGGGCTTCGCCCAGGCGGAGACGATCCGCAAGGAAGGCGCGCCGATTCCGTTGAAGCCGCTGAAGCGCTGGGACAATGGCAAGGATGTGGTCCTGGCCGGCGACGCGTCCGGCGTGGTCGCCCCCGCCTCCGGCGAAGGCATCTATTACGCCATGCTCGGCGGACGACTCGCGGGCGACGCGGTGGAGGGCCTGCTCGCCACCGGCGACGTCGCCTGGCTGAAGTCCGCCCGCAAGCGCTTCATGAAGCTGCATGGCCGCGTGTTCTGGGTCCTTGGGATCATGCAGTATTTCTGGTACGCCAACGACAAGCGCCGCGAGTCGTTCGTGAAGATCTGCCGCGACAAGGATGTGCAGCAATTGACCTTCGACGCCTACATGAACAAGGAGCTGGTGCGCGCCAAGCCGATGGCGCATGTCCGCATCTTCTTCAAGGATCTGGCGCATCTGTTCGGGTTCGCGCGCGCCTGATGTCGTCGCGGTGGCGCACCATCTGGATCGCCGCCGCGCTCGCGGTCGTCTTGAGCACGGCGGGTCGGTTGCTCACGGATCTGTCGCCTTGGTTCTACGCGCTGCGCAGGCCGTGGTATCAGCCGCCGGATTGGGTGTTCGGCCCCGCCTGGACCATCATTTACGCCTGCGGCACCGCGGCCGGCGTCATCGCTTGGCGGGCGGCGCGCCATCGGGGAGAGAAAACCCGCATCCTCGCGCTGTTCGCGGTCAACGGCGCCTGCAATCTGATCTGGAGTTGGATGTTCTTCACCTTGCAGCGCCCGGATTGGGCCCTGATCGAGGTCGGTTTTCTATGGGCGTCGATCTTGGCGTTGATGATCGGGCTCTGGCCCATCGATCGGCGCGCGGCCCTCTTGATCACGCCCTATCTCGCCTGGGTGAGCTTCGCGGCCTACGTCAACTATGGCGTGGTGCAGCTTAACGGACCGTTCTGAACGAGAGCCGTTCCGCCTGACGAGGAGTCGGGCGTCCTTGGAATGTCTCGTTCAACGCCGATCCGACAGTCTCCGCGCGACCCTTCAGATCGCTGGTCAACCAGCCGCGCGCCATCGCCGGCGGAGGTCAGCAAGATGCGCGACCAGCGCCAGGAGCAGGAACAGGGCGATCGCCGTCCAGGCCTCTCCGGTAAGCGCGGCGCGCAAAGCCAGCATCAAGAAAACGCCAGCCGCGAGATTGCCCACAATGTCAGCGAGGGAAAGACCCCGACCTGTTCTGCGGCGCAGCCAGACCAAGATCAATCCCTCGCAGATCGTCAGGAAGATCACCAGATCGACAACGCGCCCGCTTGCGAACAGCGCGCCCAGATCCGGCATCGACGTCTACTTCAAGGTAGCGAGATAAGCGATCAAGTCGCGGCGTTCCTTCTCGGACGGCAGCCCGGGGAACACCATCTTGGTGCCCTTCACCAACTGCTGGGGCTTTTCCAGATAGGTGAACAACGTCTCCTCGGTCCAGGTCACGTTATAGGCCTTCATCCCCGCGGAATAGGCGAACTTGGGATCCGCCGCGGATTTGCGGCCGATGATCCCGTGCATGCTCGGGCCGACCTTGTTCTTTTCCGGCTCGATTGCGTGACAGACCGCGCATTTGCGGAACACCACCTGGCCAGCGGCGGCGTCCTGCGCGGACGCGGGGGCGGCGAAGGCGAGCGCGCTCGCCGCGAGAACAAGGCCTAGAACTTTCATCAATTTCCTCCAATGCACGACAACGGCGTGACTTCGACCTGGATCTCTAAGACCAAAAGTCCAGACCTGCCAAATGATTTCATGCCCCTGGAACCCGCCTAAATTGAGGCGGGCGGACAGGGTGCTCCCTGACCGCCCGCTTTGGCCGCTCCGAAGGCGGAAGCCGCCTAGTCCCCGGAAAGCCCCGCCGACTTGACCGGCGGATGTCCGCCTAAGCCCTTATAGTCTTTCAACATCGGCGCGCCGTAGAGCGGCTTGAAGGCGCCCTGATGGCAGGTCGTGCAATTGGCCTTCGGCGCGTCGCCGCCGGGGCCAAGTCGCTCCGCCGGATAGGTCGGGCCGAGGGGAGCCAGATACTCGTTGTTGAGGTCCCTGGCCATTCTGATCCCGTGCCACGCCGTGACGCGTTGCGGCGGGCCGCCGTTCCATTCATTGAAGGCGCGGCTGTTGTGGCAGTAGGTGCAGTTGACGCCCAAGGAAGACGACATGTGCGTCATCAAGCCGAAGGTGCCTTCCGCCTGCTTGACCGAGTTGCGGTTGCCGGTCGGCAGCGCGGTCGCCCCCGTGACTCGGATCTCTTCATCCTTCAGCAGATACCGAGTGTAAGGATCGTTCGGCAGAGAGGTGTAGGCGACCTTGGTCGACGCCGCGTTCTGGCCAGCCTTGCCGCCCATGCCCACGCGATCCTGCTTGGGATCGATGAACCAGATGTTTTTCGGCACAGGATTGCCGCGATGGCAGGTGTAGCAGGTCACGCCGGTCTGACCGACGTGGTTGCCCCAGTCATTGTTGATGTGCTGGGTCATCTCGAGCATCCGCCGCGCCACCACCTTGGTGTAGAGCGCGTCGGACGCCAAACCCTCCTCGACATGGCAGTAGGCGCAGCCCTGCTCCGGCGACACCCATTCGGTGATCGCCGCCATCAGGCGGAGAAACTCGTTGGAGTCGAGATCGCCCAGCACTTTGACGTTCTCATAAACCTCCGATGATTTCTGCCCGCTCGGCTCCTGCGGATCCTGCGCCGGCGGAGCCTGGTTTTGAGCGGTGTGCTTCACCTGGGTCGGTGAATTGTAGACCTGAACCATCGCGGTCCCGCGATAGCCCCGCTGAACGGTGTCGATAAATGGCAGTTCGAAGGTGAAGGCCAGCCCAAGCGAGGCGGCCGCGCCGAGGCACAAGGCGACGATGATGGGCGTCTTCATTTCGGCGCTCCCGTGAGCAGTGCAGGATCCACGACTGTCGGGAACACCTGCGGATAGGAAGGAACGATCCCGTGCTTGATCCCCCAGAGATACCAGTTGTCGACCACGGTTCCGGTCAACAGGATGCCGATGCCGCCGGTCAGCGGGGTCAGCACGGCGAACCACCAGGCCCAGCGATGGATCGACTCCATCGTCGCGTTGAAGCCCATGGTCCAGCGCCAGAACAAGGCGGCGCGCTCGGACGCCGTGCCGCGATCGACGATCTGCTCCACTTCGCGGTCGCCGCCGAAGCGGCTCACGGCCAGGATCGTCGCCGCATGCATGGCGAACAGCAGGGCCGAGCCATAGAGAAAGACGATCGAGAGCATGTGGAAGGGATTGTAGAAGAGGTTGCCGTAGCGGATGGAGAAGGCCGCGGTCCAATCGAGGTGCGGGAAGATGCCGAACGGCACCGCCTCGCCCCAGCTGCCCATCAGCAGCGGCCGAAAGAAGCCCAGCACCAGGTAAAGCCAGATCGCCGAGGCGAAGGCCCAAGGCACATGGGTGCCCATGCCCAGCGAGACCGCGCGTTTGTAGGTGCGAGCCCACCAGAGCAGGATGGAGAGAGTCAGGAAGAACCCAGCCATCAGCCACCATCCGCCTTGATTGAGCGGCGGCAGGCGCAGACCGTAGCCGGGCGGCGGCGGCTCCAGCGCGAGCCAGGGCAGCTGCCGGATGAATTCGCGCAGGCTCCAGTCGACCGAAGCCCACATGTTGAAGCCGATGATCTCGAAAGCGATCAGGCCGAAGGCGATCGAGAGGGTGCCGAGCCACCCCAGATAGATCGGGCCGACCTGGGCGTCGCCGATCTTGCCGAGCCAGTAGACGATGAAGGCCTTGCCTTCGCGTGGATCGTCGGTCGCTGGCAGCGGCAAGTTGTAGGCCGGCGCGTGCACCTGGGTGCGCGTGAAGAAGTTTTGATATTCGGGCATGACGGGCCTCCTCACGCTAGCGCCAGATCGGGAGATTGAGCCACCAGCCCCACCATTCGGGCCACCCACGGGTCCAGAAAGGTCCGCTGATGATGATGCAGACGGCGCTCCAGAACACCGCGCTCAAGGCCAGGAACAGGCCAAGGCGGTGAATGCCGAGGGAGCCGATCGAGTAGCCGATGGTGTCGCGGAAGAACATGTTCTCATGCTCGGCCGTCTTCACAGGCTCGCCCTTGGCCGGGTTGGCCGCCGACAGGATCAGCGCTCCATGCAGCGACAACGCCAGCGTCGTCGTGAAGAAGAACGTGATCGCGATCATATGCGCGGGGTTGTAGTGGAAATGCAGGTACTGGTAGCCGGTGTTCGACACCCAGTCCAAATGGCTCAGGATGCCGTAGGGGAAGCCGTGCCCCCAGGCGCCCATCATCACGGGACGGATCACCACCAACGAGAAGTACGCGAAAATGGCGAAGCCGAACGCGATGGGCACATGGTAGCCCATGCCGAGTTTCCGGCAGATCTCCACTTCCCGCAGCGCCCAGGACACGAACGCGCCGAGCGCGCAGACGGTCACGACCTGCCAGATCCCGCCGGCCTGCATCGGCGCGAGCGCCAAGCCGTAGCTGAGATCAGGCGGCGCGATGTTGATTTGCCAAGGGTTCCAGGTCGGCCCAAGCGCCGCGCCCCACATGATAAGGGCTGTCCCTAGCAGGGCGAAGAAGGCGGTCGATACGCCGAAGAAGCCGACGTAAAACGGTCCGACCCAAAAATCGAACAAGTCGCCCCCGACAAGGGTTCCGCCCCGAACGCGGTATTTTCTTTCAAAGCTGAGCATTGACATCGCCATATCCTTCGATCGGGAGACGCGGGGGCTTCACCCCCTGGCTTGGCGGACGGTGGGAGGAACGAGGCCAGGCTGCGCGCGCTGGCCTCGCCCTCCCCTCCGTCAACCGCGCTATTTCGCCGCTGGAGGAAGGGCCGACATGCTGGCGACGCCAGGATTCGGGCCTTCGATCCAGTTGAACCGAGCCGTGCTGAGCAGGATGAAGTGAATCGTGAACGCCAGAAGCGCCAGAAACACCGTCATCGCGATCATGATCCGACGGGGATCAAACAGTAACCAGATGCGCCACATGTTGATCTCCTATCAAACCAAGTAAGAAACGAGTTGGACGGCAGTGTCCTTGGCGCCGTCCAGAAAGGCGTAGCCCTTCACGGACGGGAACCAGGGGCGCCACAGCCAAACTAAGACGTGAGCCACAACCGCGACCGCCACATAAGCGATCGTGCTGCTCATGAAGAGGGAGTGGAACTCCCGAGCTTCATTATCGGTGAGTCCCGAAAGGGAGTTCCCCGATTTGTACATTTCACCAGCCATTATTTACTCTCCCATTTTTCGACCTTGCGGCCGTTACCGCCAACTTCCCTCGCGGCAGGGATAGTCGTGGCGACTCTTGCCACGACTTACTTCCCGCCCGGCGAGGCCGGACGGAAATCAGGATCCTTGGCGCTCCGGCCGGCGCGTGGGCGCCTGACGGGGAGCGGAAGGATGTAGAGTGATCGGGTCGATGCGCGGTCATGCCGGCTGCATCTCCCTGACGGCGCCGCGGGCCTGGGTCACGCGGGCGGCGGTCACCCGCTCCTCCCCCGCTTGCCGCGCGTCGCGCTCCGCTCGATCGCGGATCCGCTTGGCGGCTGAGATGCGCACCAGGAACGGTTCATGCTCGACGAACTCATCGAGCAGGCTTAAGGCGTCGTCATCCCAGGGCCGCACGTCCATCTGCGGGCCGCGCGCGGGCGTGGCGTCGACCTTGTCCATGTCCGTGCCCAGCGGCAGGATGTGGAACAGCGCGTCGAACAGAGCGTTGCAGTATTCCTGGATGATGTAGGTCGCGCCGGCGTAGCCCATGAAAGGCGTTCCGGTGTGGCGTCGGATGATCGCGCCGGGGAAGGACGCCGGGATGAAGCTCGACCGCCCTCCCGCTTCCTGCGCGTACATGCGTTCGTTGAAGGAGCCGTAGAGCACCAGCGGCGGCGTTTTCTTGATCGCCGCGCGCACGGCCGCGTTGTCCGGCTTGGTTCCGGCCGTCCTGGAGAAGGCGAAATTGCAGGGCACGCCCATCTCGCCTTCCAGGAAGTTCTTCAGGCCGCGCGCGTAAGTGTCGGTTGCGACCACGCCGAAGGAGGCGGTGGCGAAGAAATCCTGGGTGACGCTGCGCCACAGATCCCAGATCGGCTTGATCGTGTTGTGCTTCTCGCGCTCGATGAAGGGCTCCGGATCGAGGCCGGTCAGCTCCCCCAGCTTGCGCAGGAAATTGGTCGTGGCGAACAGGCCGATCGGCGCCTGCAGATAGGGCCGCTCCAGCTCCTCGCAGAGGATCCGGCCGAACTCGCGATACATGCAGATGTTGACGTCGGCGTCCGGCAGGCGGCGCACGTCTTCGATGTGCGAGCCCAGCGGGAAGGTCATGTTGATCTCGCAGCCGATGCCCTCGACCAGCCGGCGGATCTCCGCCAGGTCGGACGGCATGTTGAAGGTGCCGTAGATCGGTCCGATGATGTTGACCCGGGGCTTCACGCCTTCCTTGCGCTCAGGCCGCGGCCGGATCTTCACCTTCTTCGGGCCGAATTCGGTCCAGAGCCAGTAGATCGCGCGGTCCGCGCATTGCCACTGGTCCTCGTCGATCGTGCGCGGGATGAAGCGCAGCAGGTTGGAGCCTTCCGGCGTGACGCCGCCGCCGATCATCTCCGCGATCGAACCGGTGACGACCACGGCCGGCATGTCCGGATCCTGGGTGTCGTTCGCGCGGCGCAGGGAGTCCTCCGTGCCGCTCATCGAGAGCTGCTCTTCGGCGAGTCCTGTGACGACGACGGGGAGTTCATGCGGGGGCAGCGCGTCGGTGTAATGCAGCACCGCCGTGACCGGCAGATTCTCGCAGCCGACCGGTCCGTCGATGACGACGCGCAGGCCGCGTATCGCGGTGAAGGCGTAAACCGCCCCCCAGTATCCGCCCGCGCGATCGTGATCGAGCACCAGCATCGCTCAGCTCCCCATCGAGGTGGCGAGATCGCCGTTCTTGGCGGCCAGCCGCGCCTTGCGGAACCGCTCCTTCGCGCCGGCTGGATCCTTGGGCACGCCGCCCGAGCCGTAGCCCGCGGTCTCGCCCGCGCCGACATTCTCGAAGAAATCGACCATGCGGCCGAAGCGCTCCTTGCCCTTCGCCTGGGTCGCGACGATCGCGGGGATAGCGCCGGCGCCGGCGGCGCCGAACAGCGGCCGCGCCGAGACCATGTTGGTGAAGTAGATCGCGGGGATCGACATCTCCTTGGCCTTCTGGACCAGGGGCGTGGTGCCGATCGCCAGATCCGGCTTCACCGATTTCATCGCCGCCAGATCCTGCTCGATCGAGGCGCGGTACTGGACATGGACGCCTTTGGCTTCCAGCCATTCGCGATCTGGATCGCTCCATTCCGTGCGCGGGCAAGCGGTGCCGACATAGGGCACCTCGGCGCCGGCTTCGATCAGCAGACGCGCGACCAGTAATTCCGAGCCTTCGTAGCCTGCGACGGTCACGCGGGCGTTCAGCTTGCCGGCGGCCAGCACGCCGGCGATCGCCGGCAGGGCCTTGGCTTTGGCTTCGTCGATCTTGGCGGCGGAGATGTTCGCGGCCTTGCCGACCGCCTCCAGCCAGG
>JBMLRS010000480.1:0-1347 GCA_049240905.1 Elsteraceae bacterium | reverse complement strand
GACCGGGCCGGAGCCCACGACCGGCCGGCCCGCGGCTTTGAATTCGCGCACCGAGGCCGTGTAGAACGGATGCACCGCGGCGGCGACCGCGCAATCCAGCGCGCCGTAGAGGTCGCGCCATTCGCGCGACGGCAGTTGCGGGGCGACGCCAAGCCCCATCGGGGCCAGCAGCCCGCCGACCACGACCGGGTCGACCGGGAACAATTCGCCGATCATCGCGACCAGCGGCATGCCCTCCACCATCTGGCGCGGGCGCATCACGGGGCCATGCTCGGCCTCAAGCCTTGCGTATTTCAGCATCGCGCCGGCCAACACGTCCTTGGCTTCCGCATGGGTCGGCACGCCGAAGCCCGGCACGTCGATCCCGATGATGCGGACCCCCTGGATCTCCTTCGGCAGCAGATCGAGCGGCACGCCGGAGGCGGTCGGGACGCAGAGATTGATGATGACGACGGTGTCGTACTGATCGGGCTGCGCCAGTTCGAACACCGCGTCGCGGATGTCCTCGAACAGCTGGCCGCGCACCAGGGATTCCGAATTGAACGGCACGTAGCCGACCGTCCGCTTCGCCCCATAGAAGTGCGAGGTGAAGGTCAGGCCATAGACGCAGCAGGCCGAGCCCGAAAGGATCGTCGCCGTGCGCCGCATGCGCAGACCCACTCGCAGCGCCCCGAAAGCCGGACACATCGATTGCGGCTGGTCATGCGGCCCGCGGGGGTAATCCGCGAGCATCTGATCCAACGCCGCGCTCTTGCCAGCGACGCGCGCGGCCTCAAGCAGGGTCTCCCGGCCGCCATGGCAGCCGGAGCCCGCATCGATCTTGGTTTCGGGGAGCGGGATGTCCATGGCGCTAGGCCGCCCCCTCGTAGATCACTTCCAGCGACGGCTTCGCCGCGACGCCGGCCGCCGCGCACATGTCGTCCATGCTCGCCGGCTCCAGCTGGACGCCGCGGCCGACCGCGTCGCCCTTGAACAGGTTCAGCAGGTTTTCGTGAGTCAGCGGATTGGGACGGACGGGCGGCGCCTCGGCCACCTGCACCGCCAGCTCCTCGAACACCGAGGCCCAGCGCCCGCCGGGCTTGCCGATGATCTCGTAGTTCGCGCTCTTGCGCCGGATGTCCTCGTCGGCCGGGATCGCGGACAGGACGGGAATGCCGACCTGTTCGGCGAAGGCCGCCGCTTCGCCTGTGCCGTCATCCTTGTTGATGACCATGCCGGCCACGCCGACATTGCCGCCCATCTTGCGGAAATAATCGACCGCCGAGCAGACGTTGTTGGCGACATAGAGCGACTGCAGGTCGTTCGAGCCGACCACGATCACCTTCTGGCACATGTCGCGGGCGATCG
>JBMLRS010000479.1:0-5316 GCA_049240905.1 Elsteraceae bacterium | reverse complement strand
GACATAGATCGCGGTGGGCAGGGAATAGGACATGTTGCTGTCGATCCGCAGGATCGCCTGCGGCCCCAGTTTGTCGCGCAGCATCCGCATCATCTTCAGCGACGGCTCGACGTCGGCGGCGTAGAACTTGCCCTCGAAATAGGTCGTGCCATGCTCCGCGTTCAGCTTCAGGCAGTAATCCACGACCGCTTCGGGCGTTACCTCGCCGCCGACGCCATCAGCTTCGCCGCGAAAGCCGAAATAATCGGTGAAGGGGATGTCCTTGCGCACCGCGCCGCCCAGAAGATCGTAGAGCGGCCGGCCCCAGGCTTTGCCCTTGAGGTCCCACAGCGCCATCTCGACCGCGCCGAACGCCTTGATCATGTTGAAATCGATCGTGGTCATCACCCCGCGCCAGCTGGGCAGGCAGACCAATTCGGCGCCGGCGATGTCGATCGGGTCGCGGCCGATCAGCTTCGGCGCGATCTCCTTCAGGATGGTCGCGGCGTTGCCCGGCGACGGCCCTTCGCCGATCCCGGTGATCCCCTCGTCCGTCTCCACTTCGACGATCGTCTTGGAGAAACCCGCCAGCGATCCGTAGGACCAGAGATAGGGCGCCTCCAACGGGATGTTGACGGGCGTCGCGCGGATCGCGGTGATCTTCATCAGGGCTCCTTCAGCCAGGAAAGGGTGGTCGGATCGAGGACGACGCCGTTCACAGCGGCGTTCGCCCGCGCCTCAAGGCGACGATCGCGGGGCTGGGGCACGCCGGGATCGGCCATCATCGCGTCCAACCGGGACTCCTTATGGTCGGAGAAGCCAGGGGCGAATCCTTCGGGGTTGAGCGCGATCAGCAATTGGCCGACGCCGGGCGGGCCGCCCTGGTCGTTGGCGTAGAGCGAGGCGTCCTTCGACCAGTTGGCGCCGGACAATCCCGCCGCCAGAATCTCCACCATCAACAGGATCGCAGCCCCCTTCGCTCCGCCGAGCGGCGCGATGCTGCCTTTCATCGCCGCCTCAGGGTCGGTCGTGGGCTGGCCGTCGGCGTCATGCGCCCAGCCCGGGGGCAGCGGCTCGCCGGACTTCGCCTTGGTCACCAAGCCGACCTTGGTCACCGCGCTGGTCGCCATGTCCAGCACCAGCGGCGGCTTCCCCGCGCGCGGGACGGCGAAGGCCATCGGATTGGTGCCGAAGATCTTCTTCCGTCCACCCCAGGCCGCGACGTTGGGCGGCGAGTTCGACATCAGCAGCGCGATCATCCCCGCCTCCGCCAGCGGCTCCACCACATGGCCCAGGATCCCGGGAGAATAGGAGCGGGTCACGCTCAGCGCCGCGACGCCCAACTCCCGCGCGGCCTTGATCAGATCAGGCGCGCCGAACTCGATCGCGGGATGGGCGAAGCCGTTCTCCGCGTCCACCCGGATGACCCCCGGCTTGCCCGGCAGCCGCCTCGGCGCCGCCTCCCGGTTCACCTTGCCGACGCGCAGATGGCTGCAATAGGTCGGCAGATAGCCGAGCCCGATCGGCGTCATGCCGTCGGCCTCGGCTTGGACGATCGAGCGCGCGACGCTTTCGGCCGCGTCCGAACTTGCTCCGGATCGGGTTAGCTTACCCAAGACAAGTTCGTGCAGCGCGGGGAGAGAAATCACAACCATGTCCCGACTATCTCCCGCGTTCGCGCGGGAGGCAATCGGTCCTGGGCGGTCAGGTTCGCGCTAGTTCAGAAATGCCGGGACTGGGCGCCCGTGGCTGGCGAGGTGGTCGGCGAAGGGCCTGATCACGGTCGCGACCGCCGGGCGTTCGGTCATGGCGGCGCGCCATTCCAGGAGCTTTGGCGATTCCTCGGTCATCGGCGCGCCGAGCCGTTCGGCGAAGACCTGCGCCATGTAGAAGGCGATGTCCGCGAAGGAATAGCCGCCCGCCAGATAGGCGCGGTTCGCCAGCAACGCCTCCATCTCGCGATAGCAGGCGCGGGCGCCGACGATCGCCGCCCGCGCGGCGTCGCCGTCCAAGGCGCTCTGAAGCCCCATCAGCCGGACGATATGGGGAAAGAACACCTCGTCCGACTTATGCTCCAGCAAGCGGGCCGTCGCCCGATCCCGGGTTTCGGTTGGCCATAGGGCGGGCGTGGGCGCCAGATCCTCCAGATATTCGAAGATCTGCGTTGAATCGAAGATCTCCAGCCCATCGTGAATAAGCACCGGCACTTGGGCCTTCGGGTTGATTCGCAGGACTTCCGGATGTTTCGGCTCATAGCGGTGATCGTCGGTGAAGGGGACCATCACGACCTCGATCGGGAGCTGCTTTTCGAGCGCGGCGATGTGAACCTTCATGCCGAACATGCTCATCGGGGCGGAATAGAGACGCAGGGGAGTCATCGGGTCATCCAATCTGACGGAGGGAACGCCAGGCTAGACCGGTATAGCTGACATCGAATGTCAGGTTTTTCTGATAGGATCAAAGAATGCGCGCGAGCCGCCTCCTCTCGATCCTGATCCTGCTGCAGATGCGCGGGCGAACCAGCGCCGAGGCTTTGGCTGCGGAGTTCGAGGTGTCCGTGCGCACGATCTACCGCGACGTCGATCAATTGAGCGCCGCTGGGGTGCCGATCTACGCCGAGCGAGGGCGCGCCGGGGGATTTCAGTTGATGGACGGATACCGCACCAGGCTCACCGGGTTCACGGCGAAGGAGGCGGAGACGCTGATGCTCGCCGGCGCTGGGGCCGCGGCGGAGGATCTTGGGCTGGGGGCGGCGCTCGCCGACGCCGAGAGAAAGCTGCTGGCGGCGCTGCCGGCCGATTCCGGGGCCAGCGCGCAGCGCGTATCCGCGCGGTTTCATCTTGATCCAGTGAATTGGTATCGGCGCGCGGAGCCGCCCGACATTCTGCCGATCCTCGCCGCAGCCGTCGGGGAGGACAAGCGGATCCGCGTGCGCTACGAGAGCTGGAAGGAGCTTGTCGAGCGCGAGCTCTCTCCCCTCGGCTTGGTGCTGAAGGGCGGGGTTTGGTATCTGGTCGCGGTGGCGGAGCGCGCGCCGCGCACCTATCGGGTTTCCAACATCCGCGCGATCACGAAGGCGGAGGAAGAATTTCGCAGACCGCCGAATTTCAACCTCGCGCGCTACTGGAAAGCCTGGGCGCGGGAATTCGAGGCGCGGCTTCTCCGCGACCGGGCGGTCGTCAAGCTATCGCCCCGTGGGTTGAGGCTCCTGGGTGAGGTCAGCCCCGCCGCCGCCGAAGCCGCCGCCCGTAATCAGCGGCCCTGCCAGCCAATGGGCTGGGTGGAGGCCGAAATTCCGATCGAGAGCGTCGATCACGCAGCCGGCCAGCTGCTGCGCCTCGGGGCCGAAGCGGAGATCATCGAACCGCCTGCGCTGCGCGCCCGGATCGCGCAGGAGGCGTCCCGCCTCTTCGCCCGCTACGCCGCTGGTCAGTCCGAATAGCTGGTTGACATAAAAACATAGGAGTCCTATTTAAATGGACATGAACGATGAAATCCCTCTCACCGAAAAGCTGCTCGACGGGCTGGAGCGTTTCGCTGCGGCGATGCGCATCGAGGTTCGCCGGGGCGCGGAGACGATGAACCTCAACCCGGCGCAAACCGCCGTGCTGAAGCTTTTGCACGCGCATGCGCGGACCGGCCTGCGGGTCCAGGAGGTCGCGCGGCACATGGGGGTGCGCCAGCCGACCGCGACGGAGTCGATCAATGCGTTGGTCCGCAAGGGGCTGGTGACGCGCAGCGCCGACCCCGCCGACGCCCGCGCCGTCATTCTGCGCGCCGTTCCGCCTGAAGCGAGCGCTCCGGCGCCAACCGAATCCGCCACGGCTGCGGCGTTGGAGGATCTGTCGGAGCAGGAGCGCGCGGCCCTGCTCGGCGCCCTCATCAAACTGATCAGGGGTCTTCAAGTGCGCGGCGCGATCCCGCCGCAGCGGCTTTGCGTCACCTGCCGTCATTTTCGACCGCACCTCCATGACCACCCGGAAACACCCCACCATTGCGCGCTTGTCGACGCCGCGTTCGGGCGAACCGCCCTACGGCTGGACTGCGCGGAGCACGAGCCAGCAGAGGCGGATGTCCAAGCCGCCAGCTGGAATCGCCTCCAGGAGGCGATCCACTTTGAGGAGAAACATTCATGAAACGATTTCTTCTGATGGCGACCGTCGCGAGCGTCGCCTTCGCGGTTCCGGCTGTCGGCCAGACGCCGATCCCCGGCTACAAGCTGGGCGACGCGTCGATCAAGCGCTCGCCCGTCACGCTGGAGGATTTTGACAAGCTGAAGCAAGCCGTGCTGTTCACCGAAGAAGACGCGCGCCAACTCAGGCTGGCCGGGGCGCTTCTGGTTCCGCAAACGGAAAAGATCCTGGACGTCTGGTACGGGTTTGTCGGGGCGCACCCGTTTTTGTTGCGCTATTTCACCAACAAACAGACTGGCAAACCCGACGCCGACTACCTTAATCGGGTCCGCGCGCGTTTCGGGCGGTGGATCCAGGACACCACGGACGCTCGGTACGATCAGGCGTGGCTGGACTATCAGCACGAAATCGCGCTGCGTCATCATCGTGACGGCAAGAATAAAACCGACGGCGTCTCATCGGTCGATCAGATCAATCTGCGCTACATCACGGCTTTTATTGTGCCGATCTCCGCGACAGTTGAGCCTTTCCTGGCGAGCGGCGGACAATCGCCGGAAGCGGTCAAGAACATGATGGCCGCCTGGAATAAGGCCGTCACCCTTCAGGCGATCCTCTGGAGCTATCCCTACGTCAAGGACGGCCAGTTCTAGCGCGAGCGGAAATGGTCCGAAGACAAGCTCAACCGCCCCAAACGGCTGAGCAAGAGTGCGGAACGTCGGCGGCAACCGACGCTCCGCGTCAAATCCCCACCCCAATCTAGCAAAATCAGGAGAGTTTTTGATGACCCGAGTAAATCTTATCGATCCCGCCGCCGCAACCCCGGCGAAGCCGGTTTTGGATCAGATCAGGGCGGCCTTCGGCGCCACGCCGAACATGTTCCGCGCCGTGGCGAACTCGCCCGCCGCGCTGTCGATGATGTGGGCGGGCTTCGGCGCGCTCGGCGGCGGCAAGCTTGGCGCGAAGCTGGGCGAGCAGATCGCGGTCGCGGTCGCCGACCGCAATGGCTGCGGCTATTGTCTGGCCGCCCACACAGCGCTTGGCCGCAAGGCGGGGGCCAGCGCGGAGGAGATGGCGGCGGCGCAGTCCGGCGTCTCGGACGACCCCCGGACGGCCGCGGCGTTGGCCTTCGCGCTCAAGGTCGTGGAGGACCGCGCGCATGTTTCCGACGCCGATGTCGCGCGCCTGCGCGCGGCTGGGTTTGACG
>JBMLRS010000478.1:1118-5395 GCA_049240905.1 Elsteraceae bacterium | reverse complement strand
ACCCCGAGCCCGCCTTGAAGGCCAAAACATAGCCAAGCGGGGTCGCCACCGCCCAGAACGCGATGAACTGGGTGAGCGACGGCACGGCGGTGTCGCTCAAGCCGCGCAGCAGATTGTTCAGATGGCCCTGCGCGCCGTCAAACAGGATCAAGACCGCCGTGATCAGCACTGCGCCTCTTATGCTCTCCGCGAAGGCCTGATCGGGCGTGAAGGCGGCGACCGCGGTCATCGGAAACAGGAAGAGCGAGCCGGCGACCAGGATCAACAGCGCGCCGCCGATCTGCATGCCGCCGATCCCCAACGCCCTCACCCGCCAGGGCTCGCCCCGGCCCAAGGCGGCGGCGGACTGCACGCCGCTGGCGATGCCGATCGCGGCCACCACCACGAACGGAATGCGATAGAGATTCTGCGCCACTTGAAACCCCGCCAACGCCTCCGCCCCCAGCATGCCGGCGAAGCTCGCCAACAGCGTGAAGCCCGCCGTCTCGAACCCCGCCGCCAACGCGATCGGCAATCCCAGAAGCAAGAGTTGGCGCAGCGACGGCGCGGCGTCGTCCGGATCGACCGGGCTCGCCTCCGACCCCTGGCGGTTGAGCGCCTGGATCGCTCCGGCCAGAATCGCCGCCGCCATGCCCCAGCGCGCCATCGAGGTGGCGGCCGCCGCCGCTTCCGCCCCTGCGATCGGCAGCCAGGAATCGCCCTCCACCAACCAGAACAGGCAGGCGATGTTGATCGCGTTGCCCAGGCTCATCACCATCAGGGGGATGCGCGGCCGGCCCATCGCCTCCAGCATGATCATGCCGGAATAGACCATCGTCATCGCTGGCATGCCCCAGGCGAACTGCGTCAGGCAGCGCGCCCCGCCCTCGATGATCCCGTCCGGTTGGGCCATCAGCCGAAGCAGCGCGGCCCCCTGCAGCAGAATGAGTCCCAACAGGCAGCCGACCGCGAAAGCGAGCGCCAGCCCCATGGCCAGCAAACGACGGCAGTCCGCGCGACGGCCCGCCGCATGGGCGCGCGCGACCGCCGGCGTGAAACCCGCCAACAGCCCATAGGTCGGCGACAGCATGGCGTTCTGGACGCTCGCGGAAATTCCCAGATAGGCCAGTTCCACCACGCCGACGCGACCGACGAACAGGCTGGTGATCAAGGTCAGCCCCAGCATGGCGAAGCGCGACAAGCAGGCCGGCACCGCCAGCCGCAACAGCGTGCGATGAACGCCTTCGCTCACGCGCGCCCCGCACGCGACGCAGCGCCAGCACTATCCCAATACTTGAACGCCACGCGCAGCGACGAAGGCTGCGCCCCCAGGCCCGTCGCGCGCCGCCCCGCCTCGCATGGCCTCGCCCAGCGCGTCCAAACAGCCCCGTTGAAATTCGTCCATAGAGTCAAAGAGTTAGCCCCAATACCGCGACAATACGCCGCACACTTTATCTTCTTGCGCGCGGCGCTTCGATTTCCGCCAAGCGCGACTGTTTCCCAGGCGCCGCGTTCACTCCTTAATCGTTCGATCGATTTAATCGTACGATTAAATTTGCGATATGTCGGCATTCGACCCTTTTCGTCCGTCCGCAAGAGAAACGCAGGTGAAAGCCTGCCTAGGAACTGCGCAGCATAGGAATACCGCGCCGACGCCAAGAAGATCGGCGCAAAATCCGCGCGGCGCGACGCCCCGCCCTCAGTCCCGGCGCCCCAGCAGATAGTCCTGCAAAAAGAATCTGAAATCCGCCGTCGCCGCCGGCATCTCGACGTCTTCGCGGATCATCGAGGCGATGGTCAGGCCGTCGAGGTGGGTGGAGATCAAAAGCGCGGTCCGGCGCGGGTCCACGGCGCGAAACTGGCCGCTCGCCACGCCGCGCTCAATGCAGTTCTCCAGCAGGCCGATCTCGGTCGCGTAGAACTGGCGGATCGCCTGCTCGACCGAGGCCATCTCCAACCCTTCGGCGCGATAATCCAGCATCAGCTTCAGCGCGCGGCTGAGGGTGACGAACAGCTCCACATTGCTGCGGAACCAGGCCTCGATCACCTTCCAGGGATCCAGGCCGGAATCCTCCGCCGTCAGTTCGGCGTTGCGCGCCAGGGTGCGGGCGATGGCGTGCTCGATCGCGGCGTGAAACAGCGCGGCCTTGTCGGCGTAGTAGTAATAGATCGAGGCGCTGTTGATCGAGGCGCTGCGCGCGATGTCCTTGATCGTGACGTTGGCGTAGCCATGCTCGGCGAACAGCGCCAGCGCCGTCTCCAGCATCTCCTCCGCGCGCCCCGCGCCGCGTCCGGCGCTTTTGCCGGGGCCGCGACGGCGAATGACGGGGGTGGGGGTCGCGATGGTTTCCACGGGCAGAAAGGCTTCGCCGCTAAAGGGACGCGGGTTTTAGCACGACAAGGGCCGGGAGCAAGGGCCGTCAGCCCAGGTTATCCGGCTCCAGGGTCAGATCACGCATGCGGCGGACGTCGCCGAGGGAGAATTCCTGCAGACCGTCCGGGCTCTGATAGATCAGCTTCGCCCGCTTCTCCCGCCTGAGCCGGCTTTCCGGCAGCGGGTGATAGACTGGCCGATCGACCGCGAAACCGGGCGCGATCGAACCGACCTCGACGCTCTGCTCCACCCGGAAGGTCAGCAGGTAGAGCCGCACGCCGTCGCCGCGATCGGCGATGAAGGGCACGCGGGCGAGGCGCAGCAGGCTTGTCGCGTCCTTCGCGGTCAGCGCGGCCTCGCAGAACGCCGTCTCCACCAGATCGAAATCCGGCTCCGGCGGCCCATTGACCGGCGGCGCCTCGGCCCCGGTCGGGGCCTGCCACTGCGTCGCGGCTTTGGGCGCGCGGTTGTCGCCGGCGCGCGGCCCGTGAGGGTGGTGATGCGGGTGGTCGTGCGGCATCAGAAGGAAACTGGCTTGTCGATGATCGCCTTATGAGCGCCCATTTTGCCATGCGCCACCATCGTGCCCAGCGTGTCGACGATCACGCGCGCGGCGAACAGCGAGGTGATGTCCGACGTGTCGTAGGGCGGGGAGACCTCGACGATCTCCAGCCCGCACAGCCCTTCCTTGGCGATGCGCGACACCAGCCCCAAAGCCTCGCGCGGCAGGAAGCCGCCCGGCTCCGGCCAGCCCGTGCCCGGCACGAAGCCGCAATCGACGGAATCGATGTCGAAGCTCATATAGACCGCGTCGGCGTCCTTCCAGGCGATCTCCAGCGCGATCTCCGCGATCTTGTCGATGCCGTATTTCTCGACGTCGGACATGGTGATGATCGTCGTGTTGCGCTCCCGCGCGACCTGCACCGCCTCACGCGGCACCTGCCAGCCGCCGATGCCGATCTGCACCAGATTGCTCGCCGGCACGTTCGGCAGATTGGTGGCGTGGAACCAGGGCGTGGTGTGCATCCGCTCGTCCAGATCACGCTCCTGGATGTCGGCGTGGCGGTCGAAATGCACGATGCCGATGCGCTTGGAGGTGCATTGCGCGACGCCGCGCACGGTCGGGAAGCCGATCGAATGGTCCCCGCCCAGGATCACCGGCAGCGCGCCGGAGGAGAAGACATGCGCCACGCCCTTGCTGACCTGATCGAAGGTCTTCTCAAGATTGGCGGGGATGGTGAACACGTCGCCCACGTCGCACAGCGTCATCTGCTCGCGCAGATCCACCCCCATCTCGAAGTTATAGGGGGTGTAGAGCGCGGAGATCCGGCGGATGCCCTGCGGTCCGAAGCGGGTGCCGGGGCGGTAGGTGGTGCCGCCGTCGAACGGCACGCCCAGCACCGCCGCCTGATATTTGCCGACGTCGCGGATGTTCTCCACGTAGGGCGCCTTCAGGAAAGTGTTGATGCCCGCGTAGTGCGGCAGCTCCCCGCGCGAGAAGGTCGGGATCGACCTGTCCTCGATGCTGTCCGCGCCCTGCAGGCCCATCTTCAGGGCCCATTCCTTCTCCGCGTTCCAGGCCGCGGTCGGGATCTCCGCCTCGCGATGCACCGCGCGCCAGCCCTGGGTCTCCATCTTGTTGAAGTCAGGGTGGTGCCGCCGACGCGCGCTGGCGACGGCCTCTCCGGGGTTCAGGGAAAGCAGGGCGGGAGGCGTGCGACGCATGAAAGGCTCCTTGGCCAGGGTGGAATCTGGACCTGGACGAATCTGGGGCTAAGCCTTGGCCCCTATAGCGGTTCCCCGGCGCGCCATCCAGCGTTCAGGGTGGGTCTGCGCCGATGAGCGATGCATCAGACGGCGGGAATGATCGTAGACCACGGCGGTCGCGCTGTGCATCAGCGCGCGATTGTACCCGATCGTCAGA
>JBMLRS010000478.1:778-1108 GCA_049240905.1 Elsteraceae bacterium | reverse complement strand
CCGCCATTGATGGTGATGCACGCGCTCCGGCACGGTCGCGTGATCGACCAGCGCCCAGGTCAGCGCCTCGGTCTCCTCAGGGGTCAGGCCGCTGATCTCGCGCACCAGATTATGGCTGATGAAATAGAGCTTCCGGCCGGTCACCGGATGGGTCTGCACCAGATCGCAGACATGCGGCTGAATCCGCGCCCGCTCCTCCTCGGTCATCGGCGTGAAGGCGCCGGGGCTCAAGCGCAGGACCTTGTCGTTATGCTGCAGGAAATCATGGGTGACCCGCCGCCCCTCGATCTTCGCCAGCAGGTCCGGCGGCAGCGTGTCATAGGCGACGTG
>JBMLRS010000478.1:0-768 GCA_049240905.1 Elsteraceae bacterium | reverse complement strand
CGTGTGCCTGATCGGCATTCGTCGTCTCGAGCTTGCGGGTGCCCGCGAAGTGGATCGCATGCAAGCCTTCGATCAGCTTCTTCATCCCGGGCGACAGCGCTTCGTAGGCAAGGTACATATTGGCGAACATCGTGTCGCCGCCCACCTCCGGCGTCTCGACCGCGTAGAGGAAGGTGGCGATGTCGTTCTCCGGCGCGCCGGCCCCGTCGCTGTGCCATTCCACGCCCTGGCGATTGAGGAAGGCGGTCGGTTGCCCGTTCTCCTTGATGTTGCCGATGCGGGAGATGATCGGGAGATCCTCCATCGCGTGGCGGATCTTAGAGGCTTTCTTGGCGGTGCCGAAGCTCTGGGTGATCTCAGACTGGCGCTCGGGCGTGAGCGATTGCCCACGAAACAGCAGCAGGGAATGGCGGTAATAGGCCTCGAGAATCTCGTCCAGCAGCGCATCGGACAGCGGCTGCGCGAGGTCGACGTCCAGCACTTCGACGCCAAATTCGGGCGTGATCGGGCGCAGGGAGAGGGCCATGGCCGCCTCCTCAGACCCGGCCAGCGGCGTTGTCCAGCACGGTCGTGCGCTGCATCAGCCGGCCATATTTGCTGCGGTCATAGTGGGTTCCGGTATGGATCACCGCGCGGTTGTCCCACATCACCACATCATGCTTGCGCCATTTATGGGCGTAGACAAACTGGGCCTGCGTCGCGTGATCGACCAGTTCCTGAATCAGCGCCTTGCTCTCCTCCGGCGGCAGATCCTTGACCGCCCCCATC
>JBMLRS010000477.1:2067-2998 GCA_049240905.1 Elsteraceae bacterium | reverse complement strand
TCCGCGATCTGGGTCTCGATCGCCGCCAGTTCGGTCTCGGCGGTCAGGTTGACCGGGCCGAGGGCGTCGCGTTCGCGGATCAACTGGTCATGCTTGGCGGCGACGGCGTCCGCGTCCGGCAGGGGCGCGTCCGGATCCAATCCCGCGACCTCGTCGACCTCCGCCGGGTGACAGCCGAGGCGACTGCGCATGCGCTCCGCCACTTCATGGGCGCGGCTGACCGCCTGCTGCGCGCGGGTCTCGGCCAGCAGCTTGGCCTCGCGCGCTTGGGCGGCGACCTGATCGGCGGCGCGCAGCGCGGCGTCGGCGTCGGCGAGTTCGCGTTCGGCCAGCACCAGCGCATCCCCGGCGGCGCGGGCGGCGGCGGCCAAATCGCCGCGTTTGGCGATCAGACGGTCGCGATCGACCGCGAGGCTGGCCGGGCGCTGCGACAGGGCCTGGCGATCCGCCTCCAGGCTTGCGGATCGCGCGACCAGCGCGTCGATCTGCCCGGCGAAATCGGCGAGGCGGGCGGCCCAGCGGGTCTGCTCCTCCGCCAGGGCGGCCAAGCGGCGGGAGCGGGCTTCGGCGTCGCGGGTAAGGCGGTCGAAGGCGGCGCGGGCTTCGGCGACCGCGCGGCGCTGCTCGGCGAGTTGCAGCGCCAGCGCGTCGGCGGCGGCTTTGGCGGGGCCAGCTTCGGCGAGGCCGGCGCGGCGCTCCGCCAGCTCAGACTCGGCGCGGTCCAGATCGGCGGCGTCGCGGTCCAGCCTTTGGCCCTGCTCCTCGAAGGCGGCGCCGCGCGCGGCCATGGCTTCGGCTTGGGCCGCGGCGCGGGAGGCGGCTTCGCGCAGGCGGGAGGCGGTCTGCGCGGCCTCCCGTTCGGCGCGCTGGGCTGCGGCTTCGGCCGCTTCGGCCTCATTGGCGGCGCGTTCGGCCTGGACGCGGGCGGCGC
>JBMLRS010000477.1:0-2057 GCA_049240905.1 Elsteraceae bacterium | reverse complement strand
TGGCCGGCGACCACCTGTTCGGCGGCGGCGATCTCCTCCACCAAAGCACGGCGGCGGTTGCGCTGGCGCAGGCCGACGGCGGCGGCGGACGGCGCGCCGGCCAGGGAGATCAGGCCGTCCCAGCGCCAGACGTCGCCCGCCGGGCTGACCAAGCTCTGGCCGGGCAGCAGCGCGGGCTGGATCGCCGCCGCCTGCGCCGCATCCTCGATCAGGCCGATCTGCGACAGGCTGCGGTCGAGCGCGGCCGGGGCGGTGACATGCTGGGAGAGCGGTTCGGCGCCGTCCGGCAGCGCCTGGGCGATCGGCGGGAGTTTGACCCATTGGGTCGGCGCGCGCGGATCGGCGCCCAGGCCGGCGGACAGGCCTTCGCCCAGCGCGGCGGCCAAGGCCGCCTCACGGCCCGGAGACACCTGGACCTGATCGATCAGCGGATCGCGCGCGGCGGTCTTCGCCCCGCCGGCCAGCACAGCGTCGAGACCCTGCGCCTCCGCCGTGAGACGCCCAAGGGCGGAGGCCGCCGTCTGCTCCGCCTGACGGGCCGGTTGCACGGCGGCTGAGGCCGCGCGGCGGGCTGCTTGCGCCTGCTCGTAAGCGGCGCGGGCGGCCTGGTAATCAGCCTCGGCCTTGGCTGACGCGGCGAAGGCTGCGGCGGGATCGGGCAGCGCGTCGCGTTCCCGCCGCCATTGCGCGCTACGCTCCGCCAAAGCCGCGCGATCCTGGTTCAGGCGCTGGCGACGGCGGTTCAATTCCTCGGCGCTGCGGGCGAGGGCTGCGCGTTGCGCCTCGTCGGCCGCGAGCTTCTGGCGCGCTTCGGAGAGGGAGGCCTCCAGGCTGGTCGCCGCCGCCTCATATTCGCGCAGGCGATTGGCGGCGAGGATGCCGGCCTCGGCCTCGCCTTCTCGCGCGGCGGTGATTTCGGCGGCTTCGGCCTCCAGCCGGGCGATGGCGCCCAGCGCGTCGGCGTGGTTGCGGTCGGCGCGGTCGCGGTCGCCGGCGATCTGGGCCTGCTGCTGGGTCAGGCCGCGCAGCTGATCGTCGATCCGGCGGGCTTCCGCCTCCAGCTCGGCCAGGGCGAAACCGGCGGCGCTTTCGGCTTGAGCCGCTTCGGCGGCCGCCGCGCGCAAGCTCGGCAGGCGGGTGGTCTTGTCCGTGCGCTGGGTCGCGGCGGCGGCGGCCAATCCGGCCGTGCGCGCGACTTCAGCCTCGGCGGCGCGCAGCTCAGCGCCGGCGACCTCGCGCGCGGCGATCGCCTTGCGCCAGGCGAGCGCGATCAACAGCGCCTCGGCCGCGCGGATGCTTTCGCCGAACACGCGGTATTTCGCCGCCTGCCGCGCCTGCCGGGCGAGGCCCTGGCGGGTCTTGTCCATGGTCTGGCGGACATCGTCGACGCGGGCGAGATTGGCTTCGGCGGCTTTCAGGCGCAGCTCCGCCTCATGCCGGCGCGCCTGCAGCCCGGCGATGCCGGCGGCGTCCTCCAGAATGGAGCGGCGTTCGGAGGGTTTGGCCGCGATCAGCCGGGCGATGCGGCCCTGGCCGACCAGCGACGGCGAATGGGCGCCGGTGGCGGCGTCGGCGAACAGCACCTGCACGTCGCGGGCGCGCACTTCCTTGCCGTTGATGCGGTAGCTGGAGCCCTCCCCCCGGTCGATCCGGCGGGTGACGTCCAGGGTCATCTGGTCATGGAACGGCGGCGGCGCGCGGCGGTCGCTGTTCTCCAGCGACAGGGTGACTTCGGCGATGGAGCGCGCGGGGCGCGTGCTGGTGCCGCCGAAGATGACGTCGTCCATCTCCCCGCCGCGCATCTGGCGGGCGGAGCTTTCGCCCATCACCCAGCGCAGCGCCTCGACCAGATTGGATTTGCCGCAGCCGTTCGGGCCGACGAGGCCGGTCAAACCCGGCTCGATCGCGAACTCGGTCGGTTCGACGAAGGATTTGAATCCGGCGAGGCGGAGACGGGTCAGCCGCATGGCGGCCTCCCCGTCGTCTCATCGAAGGTTAGGGAGCGATCGGCTTCAGGACCATGTCCAGATCCTCGAAGCTTCGGAAGCCGGAGACCT
>JBMLRS010000476.1:0-4147 GCA_049240905.1 Elsteraceae bacterium | reverse complement strand
CCCCACCACCCAGAAATACGGCCTGGGCGGTGTGATCCGCCGCCTCGCCCCGAACGTGGTGGAGAGCTTCGACCTGCGCGCGGTCTGCCTGCCGGTCTTGAACGCGCTGGCGGCGGAGTTTCAGCTCACCGCCTTTCTGTCGGTCTATGAGGAGACCGGGGCCGTCTGCCTGGAGCGGGTGCATGACATGAAGGGACTGGAAGTTCGCTGGTGGTCGGTCGGGGGCGCCCTGCCCCTGAATTGCGGCGGCGCCCCGAAGCTGCTGCTGGCCTATCAGGACCCGGCCGAGATCGACCGCGCGGTGACCGGCCCGCTCCCCTCGCTCACCGCGCGCAGCATCACGGACGAGCAGAAGCTGCGCCAGCAGTTGGCGGAGATCCGCCGACGCGGCTGGGAGTTTGCGGTCGACGACGTGGTCGCCGGCCTCTCCGCGCTGGCCGCCCCCGTATTGGGGCGGGATCAAAGGGTGATCTGCGCGATCAGTCTCGCAGGCCTGACGCCGCAGATGCAGGAGCGCGGCAAGCCCGTGCATCTGAAGCCGCTGCTGGCCGCCGCCGCTTCGATCGCGGCGAGGCTGTCCGGATCAGACGGCCCGTCCGAGGGCTGAACGCGTCAGTTCGTTACGATGGGTGAAGTTTTGTAAAGCAGGCTTCTCCGCGCCCGCCATCTCCCTTAGGCCTGAGACATATTCGCGTTCGAAGCAGGCGTTCGCCTTCCCCGCGCGCCTGGGAGCAGACATGACGTTAGGCCGAGCCAAGCTGCTGGTCGTCGACGACGACGTCGAGCTTGCCGAGATGATCCGGGATTACCTTCAGCAGGAAGGGTTCGAGGTCGCGATCGGCCATTCCGCCGACGCCTTCCGCTCCTTGGTCCGGAGCGCGGATCTGACCATCCTCGACGTGATTCTCCCCGGCGCCTCCGGCCTCGATCTGCTGCGCGAGTTGCGCGCGCGATCGGACGCGCCCGTGATCCTGCTCTCCGCGCGGACCAGCGAAGTGGACCGCATTATCGGGCTGGAGCAGGGCGCCGACGACTATGTCGCCAAGCCGTTCAAACCGCGCGAGCTGCTCGCCCGCATTCGCGCCGTGCTGCGCCGAACCGCGCCGGGCCCTGCTGCGATCCCTGATCCGCGCCCTTCCGACGGCTGGATCGCCGTCGGGGACCTGCGGCTCGATCCGACGTCAAGGATCGCAAAATTCGGCGACCGCACGATCGACATAACGTCCGCCGAATTCAGCCTTTTGGAGCAGCTGCTTCGGCGCGCCGGCGAGCCGATCAGCCGCGAGGAGCTGGCCTTCGCCGCCTTCGGCAGGCGCAACGGCCTGACCATCGATCGCAACATCGACACACTGATCAGCAAGCTGCGCCGAAAGCTGGCCTCCCATGACGGCGTCGAGAGCCGGATCAAGACGATCCGCAAGGTCGGCTATATCTACGCGCGGTAGCCCTCACCCCCCGCGCCGCGTCGATCTCCGACGAGGCCAGATCGCAGTCCAGGAGCGCGACGCAGCCGCTGGCTTTCACCTCCACGATCAAACGCTTCTGATCGCCCGTTTCTGCGGCTTTCGGGATCGTGAGCCGCTTGGCCAAGCTCCAGCCCGCCTTTACGAAGGCCTGTTGGACGCCGACATAGCGATCAACCCCGACCCTTGCGAACCGCATCAAGGGACCGTCCGAAATCGGGAGAAGGGACGACGCATGAATCCGTCGCAAGCATAAATCCATCCGCGCTCAAACATGTCGATACATATTGAGATTTATTTCAAATCATTTCTACGACACTCAAAATACACAAATCGCACCTTCAACAAAAAATGACTCGTTTTTACGCGCATAGGCAATTTTTTCCTTTCCCGACGCAATCTTTGCCCGAGCCTCGGCGCCTCAAGGGAAACTTCGCGGGCGGGCGCGCCGACGCGACCGTCACCACCACATTAACCTACTGTTTTCCATTGATTTTTTCGAGTTTGGAGAAATGTTAAGAACGATGCATTGGCATGTCGATTGCGCCTTCGATCCGCACCCAGGCGTTATTTGCGCGCACGTCGGATTACATGCGCCGTCCTTCGCTCTGGGATTTTTCCCATCAGCGCCAACCGGCCTGAGGCGCTTGACGAAGAAGGAGCAAACCAATGAGCAGCCTGTCCGGGATTTCCAACAGCAGCTACGCCTCCACCGCCGTGTTGAACTTGTTCACGTCCTCGACTGATTCGGGCGTGGACGTGCTCGCCGCCTTGAGCGAAACGATCACCAACGCGCAGAAATCCAACCCGAACGGTTGGACCTCGATCAATTCGCCGCAAAAAACCCTGCCCGGCAATTCGGCCACCGTGCCGCTGGGCAGCCAGCGCGCGCTCAAGCGCACGGTCTCGGAAGCCGACGCCGGCGCCACGGCCGCGCAGAAGGCCAAACCGTTCGACGCGGGCATGATCAGCCAGAACTCCGGCCGGATCGCGATCGTCGGGCAGGTCGGCGCCAATGACGGGCAGGACAGCTACAAGATCACGCTGAACACGCCAGGCAAACTGAACGTCTTCGCGCCCAACCCGGATTACAATTCGTCGACCGCCGGTTCAAAAGTCTCCCTCGGCGACGCCAAGGTGGAGGTATTCAATCCCGATGGCTCGCTGCTCGCCACGTCAGACACCCGCGACGCCCAGCATTTCTCCAACTGGATCAGCCTCAGCACGGAAGGTCTGGGCGGGCTGCAGGTCGCCAAAGGCAGCTACACGGTCAAGGTCACGCGCGAGAATCCCGCCTCCAACATCCAGCTCGCCCTCACCGCCAAGGATGAATTGGACTTCAGCGGCACCGTGCTGGACGACAACGCCAGGATCGGCTCGGTCCTCAGCGGCCCAGCCTCATTCCTCGTCACCAACAGCGCCGGAGTGCAGTACAAGGCCTCCTATCAGCTCGTGAAGACCGCCGACGGCGGAACCCCCTCCACTGATCCGAACGCCGACGCCAAGGCGGGTCTGCCGGGCGGGCCGGACAAATGGGAGATGCAGTTGATCTCGCTGACGCCCATGAAAACCGACGATCCCGCCGCCGATCCCGCGCCCAGCGCCAGCGCGCCGATCACGCTCGGGACCTTCTCGGTCTCGGCCGCGGTCAGCGGGAGCACGCCGCCCTCGGCGACCTTCACCGCCTCCAACGCCTCGATCACCTTCGCCGGCGGCCTGGACAATGGAACCTACAGCCTCGCCGCCAGCAAGGTGCTGACCGCCAACATGAAGCTGAGCGCCGACGGCGCTCACTCCGTCCCGGCCACAAAGCCTGTCAACTACACCCTGTACGCCGTAATGGGCGATCCGGGCGCCACCACATTCTACACATTGAAGAACACCCCGCTCACCGCCGCGGAGCAGAAGGCGGCGGATCAACAGGCGGCGATCGCGTCGGCCCAGTCGGCCGCCAAGACCGGCGGCTCCAGCGCGATCCTCTCCCTTTTCGCCTAGCAGCAAGATCCGCATATCTCGCAGTGGATCTTGCTCGAAACTTCATGATCGTTCGCGCGTTTTCGGGTTTTCGCGATCCAGGCGAAGTTGAAGACGCGCGATCGCTGGACGCCGCCGCCGAGGTTCCTATCTTCTGAGGAGGAAGTGAACTTCGGTGGCGGCGCATGCTTGGAATCTTTGTTGGGATCACCGCCTTGCTGTTGGCGGGGCCGGCCGCGGCGCAGATCGGGGAGCGGGTCGCGATCGACGGCTTCTGGCTGGACCGCACGGAAGTGACGATCGGCCAGTTTCGTCCCTTCGTCGCCAGCAGAGGGCCGACCGCGGCGGAGCGCGCCGGCGGCGGCCATGAGTTCGCTGGCGGCTGGACCCGCCGACCCGGCTGGACTTGGGCCGCCCCCTACGGCGCGCCGGGCGCGGATCAGGAGCCCGCGACCCATGTGACCTGGGGCGAAGCGCGCGCGTTCTGTCAGGCGCAGGGCGGCCGGCTGCCCACAATCGCCGAGTGGCGCCGCGCGGCCTACACGGAGACGCGGACGGCCCCGACGGATGGGTTCGAAGCCGGAAGAACCTATCTCTATCCCGTAGGCGATCAGCCAACCGGCATGAACAACTCCCGCCAACGACATGTCGCCGCCGGCGCCACGAAACGCGGCGTCACTTCACTCGGCTTGACGAACACCGCGCAGCCG
>JBMLRS010000475.1:0-1865 GCA_049240905.1 Elsteraceae bacterium | reverse complement strand
GGAAGCGCCTTTGATGGGTAGGAAAGCCTCGCTCCTTTCGCTGGTCGCGGCGGTAGCCGCGCTGACTGGCGTCAGCCTTCTCATGATGGAAGTTGAGCCCCTGCTCGCCGCGGGGCAAATCGCGCTGCTCGCGCTGATGGCCGTCGCGCTCCAGCGATGGCCACACGTCGCGCCGGAGAGCGTTCTGAGTCAAGTCGCCAGACTCAGGCGCGAAGCGCGTGAGAAGGAATCCGAGCTTGCGACTCTGATCGACAAGCACGCCGCGGTGATTCACGAAATCCATCATCGCGTGAAGAACAACCTCCAGATCGTCTACAGCATACTCGACCTGCAGGTCAGTCGGCTTAGCTCGCCCGAAGCGCGCAAGGCGCTGGCCGCCACTCGCGCGCGGATCAGCGCCTTGGCGCTCCTCCACCGTCACCTGTATGACGACCTCGACCTCCTCAGCGTCGAGATGCGGCCCTTCATCGAAGAGCTATGCGCCCATCTCGACACGCTTGAGGACGGTCACAACTCCGGACACGTCGTCATCACTGTCAATGTCGACGCCGGACGGCTGGCCTCCGACCAGGCGGTCGGCGTAGGCCAGATCATCACGGAGGCGGCGCTGAACGCCCGCCAACACGCTTTCCCAGGCGACCGCATCGGCGTCATCCAGGTTTCTCTGAGAATGGCCAGCCCGGACGCGACCCTGACCATCGCGGACAACGGCCTCGGGCTCGCGTTGACCCCGACCGGCGACTTGCCCGCCACCGGCGTCGGATCGGCGTTGATCCATAGCTTCGCTCAACAGATCGGCGGGTCCGCCGTCATCACCAACGGCCCCGGCGCGACCGTGACCGTGCGTTTCAGACCGCAATTCGCCTCAAACCGAGAGACATCATGACACCCAATCAGGAGACCTTGCTCGCCGACCTGCCCTATCTTCGCCGCTACGCGCGCGCGGCGACGGGATCTCAGACGTCGGGCGATCACGTCGTCGGCCAATTGCTTGAAGCGTTGGGCGAGGACCCGATAGCGCCGAGGGAAGATCACGCTCACCGACGCCGAGACCTCTATCAGGCCCTGCACGCGCTGTTCCCCGCTGGCGACGCGCCGGGAAGGCCAAACCCGACAGCCGAGAGCGGGCGTGATCCGATGGTCGAGCGATTGGCGCAGTTGTCGCCAGAGCGGCGTGAGCTGCTGCTCTTGACCTCGGTCGAGGGTTTCAGCGCGCGCGACGCCGGCGTCATCGTGGGATTGGGTGAGGTTGCCGCGCAGATCAATCTCGACGCCGCGCGCGCGAGCATGGCGGCGCAACGCCCGACCAGGGTTCTGATCGTCGAAGACGAGCCGGTGATCGCTCTGAATTTGTCCGACATCGTTCGCCGCGCGGGTCACACCGTCGTCGGAGTCGCGAGCACCAGGGACGCTGCGGTGGCGATGGCGAAGGAGACCAGGCCAGGGTTGGTGTTGTGTGACATTCAGTTGCGAGATCGGAGCTCAGGCCTGGACGCCGCGCGCGACATCCTTGAGACGTTCTCGGTCCCGATTGTTTTCATCACCGCATTTCCAGAGCGCCTGCTGACGGGGGCGTCGCATGAGCCTGCGTTCCTGGTCACCAAGCCCTTCACCGCGGACACGGTGCTGGTGACGATTTCTCAAGCCCTGCTCACGCAGCTGTAGCGAGACGGTCCGCCGCCGGAAGCGGCGGACCTTCATTCAGGCTTCGAACCAGTGCGATCAGCGCCAGACGGGGCGACCGGCGTTGATCTGATTGTTGTTGGTGAGCGCGCCCGTGCCGGCGCCGACCGCGCCGCCGATCAAAGCCCCAGTGCCTGGCGACCCGACTAGGGCCCCGCCGAGGGCGCCGACCCCAGCGCCGA
>JBMLRS010000474.1:0-5231 GCA_049240905.1 Elsteraceae bacterium | reverse complement strand
GGACAGTAGCGGGGGCGCGGAAGCCGGAGCAAGCCGGGGATCGGCCGACCGATCAAAGCGGCGGTTCATGGCGAGAAAGCGGCGTTCAGAAAAAACGCAATGTTGACGTAATGTTTTGGCGGGATCTTTTCACATCCGAGTGAGAAGAACGGGATCGACGTGATGCGAATTGGAAACATCGGCGCGCTGTCGGTTTGCCTGCTGATCGCGGCGTGCGCGGGCGTGGCGCAAGTGAGCAAGCCGCCGCCTGGCGCTCAGAAGCTCTCAGCCGCCGAGATCGCGGAGTTGCTCAAGCGCGATCGGCTGCTGGAGGATGGTCATGAAGGTGGGATCTCCTACCGAACCTGGCCGAACGGTCGGGCGTTAGGAACGAGCCGCACCTACGCCAACAAGCAGGTGGAAGGGGCTTGGAAGCTGGAGGGCGACAAGCTTTGCACCCGATGGGGCGGCGACCCCTTCGACTGCTACCCGGTCTACCGTATCTCCGACGCCACCTTCTACACGGACATCCCAGAGCAGGACTCTCGGCAGAACACCCTCACCCTGCGATGAAGGTTCTGTTGATCGAGGATGATCAGGCCCTTGGGGCTCTGATCAAACAGCGGCTGACGGTGATTCAGGCCTGCGTCGACTGGGTGTCGGACATCAGCGCGGCGGAGGCGGCCTTGAGAAGCTTCGCCTATGATCTTGTCATTCTTGATCGAGGGCTCCCGGACGGCGACGGCCTCTCGTTGTTCAACGCCGGGCTCGATCGCGAGACGCGGGCGCCGGTTCTGATCGTCAGCGCGCTCAGCGACGTGAGGGCGCGGGTCGAGGGGCTGGATCGCGGGGCGGATGATGTTCTGGCGAAGCCTTTCGACCCTGACGAACTGATCGCGCGGTGCCGCGCGCTGGTTCGCCGCTCCGGACCGAGCGTCGAGGCTGAACTGACCGCAGGAAACCTGACCTTCTCCACGCAATGGCGCACGGCGCGCGTCTCCGGCCGCATCTTGTCGCTGCCGCGTCGCGAGCTGCAGATACTCGAGGCGCTGCTGCGGCGAAAAGAGCGGGTTGTGACGCGCGACCATCTGATCGATGCGATCTACGCCTTTGAGGAGGAGTTGGAGTCGAACGCGCTGGAGGCGAACATCTCTCGACTGCGCAAACGCCTGCGCGACGCCGGCGCTCTCGCCGAGATCCAGGTCGTCCGGGGCGTCGGGTATTTCCTCTCCGCGCAGGTCCCGGCATGACGCGCGCGGCGAGATCGCTCCGCTATCGCCTCATCAGAAGAATCCTGATCATCCAACTGGCCATCGCCGGGGCGGGTTTGGCCGGCCTAACCTTCGGATTGAGGCTGGAGGCGGAGCCGGTTGTGATCGCAGCCAATCTTCTGCTTCCACGCGTGGAGGAGCTGGTTGAAAGAAGCCGAACGGATGGTGTGCGCGTTTTCGCCGAGGACTGGGTGATCGGCGACTTGCTGCAGGGGGGTGACGTTCGACTTTTCGCTCGGGTGGGAGATGAAACGCTCCGGATCAACATGACGGATCAAGATGTCGTTGCGCTCGAGCAGGCGTTGGCTCCGGTCTCTCGCGGACACATGATTCTCCCGCTCTCGTCGCCGATCGCGGCGGCCAAGCTCACCGAGGGGCGGTTCGCGGCGATCGGGGCCCCGTCCTTCTCCTCCATGAACATCGGCCTGATCTTGTTTGGCCTTCTGGTCGACAACATGGTCATGGTTTTGGCGGTCCCCGCCGCAGGGCTGCTCCTGGCCTTGACGACCGCCTCTCGCGACATCCGAAAGGCGCTCGCCGCCCTTGGCGACAACGCCGCGCGGATCGGCCCCGGAGTTAGCGGGCTCTCGCTGGATTTGCAGCTGGCCCCGGCTGAGATCCGGCCAATGCTGATGGAGATCAACAAGCTGTTGGCCCGCCTGGACGCCGCCGGCGCGCGTCAGAGCCGATTCCTTGCGGATGTAGCCCATGAGATGCGCACGCCGCTCGCCATTCTGCGGCTTCGCCTGGAGGCGGTCACGGACGAAGCGCTGCGCACCCGTTTGGGGTTGGATGCGCGGCGGCTGGAGAGCAGGCTCTCGGCGATGCTCTCTCTGGCGTCTGCGCAGGCAGGGGCGGAACCGGGAGAGACGGTCGATCTCGTCGACCTCGCGCGCGAGGTCATCGCCGATCGCGCGCCGCAGGCCTTCGGCGTTGGCGTTCATCTTGAACTTGTGACGGATGCGCCCGTCATCTCGGCGATGATCAGGCGCTCCTTAATGGAGAGCGCGCTGTCGAATCTGGTCGACAACGCTTTGCGCTATGGCGGTGGCCGTGTGCTGATCCGGGTTCGAGCGCCGGGCGTGATTGAAGTGGTCGACCATGGCCCGGGCGTGGAATCGTCGGACTGGATTCGGCTCAGGCTGCCGTTCGCGCGCGGCGTCGTAGAGCGTCCAGGCGGGCTTGGCCTTGGCTTGGCGCTGGTCTCGGAAATCGCGGCCGCCCTGAACGGCGAACTGCAGTTGCTTGAAACGCCGGGCGGCGGAGTCACGGCGCGGCTCTGTTCGCCGAATGGTTGGTTGGCGCCTCTATCCTGTGACGCGTAATCCGCTACTTTCCCAGTCCGGTGGCTATCGGCGGCGAAGAAAAGGGGCGTCATGAGCGAAGCGGGAGATCTGGACGGCATTCTGGTCGTGGCGTTGGAGCAGGCGGTGGCCGCGCCTTATGCGTCGTCGCGCCTCGCCGACGCCGGCGCGCGGGTGATCAAGGTGGAGCGTGCGGAGGGAGATTTCGCCAGAGGCTATGACCGGGCGGTGAAAGGGCAGGCCAGTTACTTTGTCTGGCTGAACCGCGGGAAGGAAAGCTTGGCGCTGGACATCAAGTCCGAGGCCGACCGCGCGCTTCTGGCGCGCATGATCGCCAAGGCCGACGTCTTCATCCAGAATCTGGCGCCGGGCGCGGCCGCGCGGGCGGGTTTCGACTCCGCCGCGCTGCGCACGCGCCATCCCGGCCTGATCACGTGCGACATCAGCGGTTACGGCGAAGAGGGGCCCTATCGCGAGATGAAGGCTTACGACCTGCTCGTCCAGGCTGAAACCGGCTTATGCAGCGTCACCGGCGGCCCTGAGTCGCCCGCGCGGGTCGGCGTCTCGGTCTGCGACATCGCCGCTGGCATGACCGCCCACGCCGCCATCCTTCAGGCCCTGTTCCGACGGGAGCGTCGCGGCGGGGCGGGGCAGGGAATCCAAGTGTCGCTCTTTTCGGCGCTCGCCGACTGGATGAACGTGCCGTGGATGCAGTTCGCGTATGGCGGCGCCGCCCCGGCGCGCGTCGGCGTGGCCCACGCGACGATCGCGCCCTACGGCGCCTTCCCCGTCGCGGGCGGCGACTGGTGCGTGCTGTCGATCCAGAACGAGCGGGAGTGGCGGCGGCTGGTGGTGGAGGTTTTGGGCGCGCCGGAGATGCTGGAGGATCCGCGCTTCGTGGACAACAGCGCCCGCGTCGCCCACCGGTCCGCCGTCGACGCGGCGGTCGCCGGAGCGCTCGCCAAATTGGACCGAGCGAACGCCGCGAGCCGCCTGAAAGCCGCGGACATCGCCTTTGGCTTCCTCAACGAGATCAAGGACCTCGCGGTCCATCCGCAACTGCGGACCGAAAGCGTGGAGACGCCGATGGGAAAAGTCGAGGTGATCGAGCGGCCGGCGCGTTTAGCGTCAGGATCGCCCCCTTTGCGGCCTGTGCCTGCGATCAACGAGCACGGGGACCGGCTACGCGCCGAGTTCGCGTAATCTGGAAAAGGACGAGGGCCGCGCCGCGGCCCTCGATCTTGTGACGCCGACTAGCTCGAGCGGCGGCGACGCACTGGCTTTTCCGGCTCCTTCGCCGCCGTGCGGCCGAGGCCGATCTGCTTGGCGAACTCCGAGCGCTGCTTCGCGTAATTCGGAGCAACCATGGGATATTCCGGGGGCAGGCCCCATTTCGCGCGATAATCGTCCGGCGACAGATTGTACATCGTGCGCAGATGCCGCTTCAGCATCTTCAGCTTCTTGCCGTCTTCGAGGCAGACGATGTAGTCCGGCATGATCGATTTCTTGACGGACACCGCCGGTTTCTGCGGTTCGGCCTTAACTTCGACGGGCGCCCCGTCAAGACCTTTCAACGAGCCGTAAACGGTGTTGATCACATCGGTAATACGGTCCGCGGAAATGTCATTCCGGCCGAGATAGGCGGAAACCACCTCAGTGGTCATTCGCAGCAGATCGGACTGCGGAATTGTCTTATGGTTCTGATCATCGTTCATCTTATGGGGGCCGTTTCATAGTAGCGAAATTTACCGGGCCGAAAGATAGCGCCAAGTGAGATTTATTTCAAATCGGGATTCTGCAGCTCCCCGTAAAATTCTCTGTTTCCTGATTGTACGATTTACTCAAATAAAATGGCGGTCCACCTAAATCGAAGCCGGGTCTGCGCCTGCTTCCGGCTCGCCGCGGTTTGACCCGGCGCGCGGCGCTGGCTATGGTGCGGCTCACTTTCTGAATTCAAGGACAACGGCCAATGGGAGCGCAGACAGTCGCGATCGCCGCCGATCACGCCGGCTTTGCGTTGAAGGAGCAGATCCGGCCATTGCTGGAGTCGCGCGGGCTGACAGTGCTTGACTTGGGGCCGCGCAATACTGACTCCGTCGATTACCCGATCTACGCGGACGCGCTGGCGGCGGCTTTGGCGGATGGCCGCGCCGATCGGGGCGTTTTGGTGTGCGGCACGGGGTTGGGCATCTCGATCGCGGCGACTCGGCATCCCCATGTCCGCGCCGCGCTGTGCCATGAACCGTTGTCGGCCAAGATGGCGCGCGAGCATAATGACGCCAACGTGCTGGCGCTGGGCGGCAGGATCGTCGGCGTCGCGATGGCCGAAGCTTGTCTCGACGCGTTCTTGTCCACCCCGTTCAGCGGCGGCCGGCACGAGAAGAGGGTGGCCATGCTGGGCCGCAGCCCTATTTCCGTCGGCTGAGGCTTCACATCGCTTCTTTCTTTCGACCCGTTCACGCCCAAGGATCGCTCTCATGTCCGCAGCTCCCGTTCTCGACCCGACCGCCTCCTACCGGCCGGCCGCCAGCTTCTTTCAGGACGGCGTCGCCGCGACCGATCCCGCTATCGCCCATGTTCTGTCGCAGGAGCTGCGCCGTCAGCGCGCTCAGATCGAACTGATCGCGTCGGAGAACATCGTCTCGCGCGCGGTGATGGAGGCTCAGGGCTCGGTTCT
>JBMLRS010000473.1:0-3890 GCA_049240905.1 Elsteraceae bacterium | reverse complement strand
CCGACCAGCAGCACGCCCTTCGGAATCTTGCCGCCCAAGCGCTGGAACTTCTGCGGATCCTTCAGGAAATCGACGATCTCCTCGAGCTCGCCCTTGGCTTCCTCGATGCCCGCGACGTCCTCGAACGTCACCTTGTTCTCTTTCTGGGTCATCAGGCGGGCGCGGCTCTTGCCGAAGCCCATCACGCCGCCGCCGCCCGCGCCGCCCTGCATGCGGCGCATGAAATAGATCCAGACGCCGATGAACAACAGCATCGGGAACCAGGTGATCAGGATGCTGAGCAGCGAATTGGGCCGCTGCGGCGACTCGGCCAGAATGCGAACGCTCTTGGCGGTCAGCCGATCAACCAGCTGGGGATCCGGCGGAGCGTAGGTCTGGAACGACCGTCCGTCGACCAAAGACCCGCGGATCGTCGGGCCTTGGATCACGACTTCGCGCACGTTGCCCGCCTCGACTTGGCTCAGGAACTGGAGAACGCGATGGATTTCGCCGGGTTGCGCTCGCCCATGCCCTGGAACAGGTTGAACGACAGCAGCAACAGCAATCCGATCACGACCCAGATCGCGTATTTGCCAAATGGACCCTTCATCGCCCGTTTCTCCTTCTCGCGTCGACGGTCCATCCGCGCGCGCCCCTATCCGGTTAGAGATATGGGGAGTTTATTCCGCTTGAGGAGGGTAGCGCGTCGCGATGGCTGAATAAAAGCGCGATCGCAGACTCACCGCCGCCTATCCTTGCAACGACAGGAGATGGTCCGCCAGCTTGTCGAGCGCAACGGTCGTCTGAACGCCGCTCTCCAACTGCTTGACCTGCGCCGTCCCGTTCGCCGCCTCGTCCGGCCCGCGAATCACCGCGGCGCGGCATCCGCGCTCGTCCGCCATGCGCAGCTGCTGGCCCAGGCCTGAGCCGGTCAGGTCGATCTCGGCCCGCACGCCTTCGGCGCGCAGCTCGCCCACCAGCGCCAGAGCCCCCGGCGCGGAAGCTGAATCCCACACCGTGACATAGGCGGTGGGGCCGATGCGCGCAGGCGCAGCTCCTTCCTGCAGCAGCATGATGATCCGTTCGATCCCGAGCGAGCCGCCGCAGACCGCTTCCGACTTCTTCGAGAACATCTCGATCAGCCCGTCATAGCGGCCGCCGCCGGCGATCGCGCTGCGGAAGCTGGTCGCGTAAAACTCGAAGATCGCGCCGGTGTAATAGTCCATGCCGCGCGCGAGAAGCGGATCGAAGGGAATCGAGCCGCGCTTCAAGGCCGGGGCGACGGCGGCCTGGATCGCCGCCACCTCCGCCAGACCCGCGGCGCCGTCCGGGTGGTCGGCCAGCTTGACTTTCAGGCGCTCCGAGAAATCCGGCTGCGAGATGTCGGCGAACAGGCCGGCGGCCACGCCGTCAGGCAGGCCGAGGGCGGCCAGCTCTTCGCCGAGCGCGGGCATGCCGATCTTGTCCAGCTTGTCGATGGCGATGATCACGGCGGTTTGCGCCGCGTCCGGCACGCCGTAGGCGCCCATCATGCCCTTCAGCACCTTGCGGCTGTTCAGGCGGATCTCGAAATCCGGGAAGTTCAGCGCGTCAAGCGCGGCGGCCTTGGCCAGCAGGATCTCCGCGTCGGCCAGCACGTTGGCCGCGCCGATGATGTCGACGTCGCACTGATAGAATTCGCGGAAACGGCCCTTGCCTGGACGGTCGGCGCGCCAGACCGGGCCGATGGCGTAGCGCTTGAAGATGCGCGGCAGCTTGTGGCGGTTGGCGGAGATCGCGCGCATGGAGGGGACGGTGAGGTCGTAGCGCAGCGCCATGTCGGCCTCGCCGGTCGCCGCCTGTTCGCCGCGCTTGAGAATCTTGAAGATCAGTTTCTCCCCTTCCTCGCCATATTTGCCGGTTAGGGTTTCAATCCGCTCCATGGCCGGCGTATCCATCGGTGCGAAGCCATGGCGTTCGAAAACCGCGCGAACGGTCCCTAAAACCTGGAGCCGAAAGGCCATATCTTGCGGCAGGAAATCGCGGGCGCCGGAAGGCGGGGCGAGATTGAGCTTGCTCGACACCGGTGGGGGAGTCCTGTTTGTGGAGAAAGAGGGGGTAAGAATGTTCTGCAACCATGGCCGGCGCGCCGGCGCGGCCGATCTATCGCGCAAAACCGGGGCGCACGGCAAGGGCCGCGCCTGGATGGCCGTGGCTTTCCTCGCCTGCGGGGCGTTTCTGACGCCGGGCGGCGCGACCGCCCAACAGGCGCCGAGCTCACGCGAGCAGATCCAGATGTCCTTCTCGCCGATCGTCAAGCGCACGGCGCCGGCGGTGGTGAACATCTTCAGCAAGAAGATCGTGCGGCAGGCCGCCAACCCGCTGGCGAACAATCCCTTCTTCCAGGAATTCTTCCAGCGTTTCGGCGGCCAGATGCCGGGCGGGCTGGGCCAGGAGCGGGTGCAGAACTCGCTCGGCTCCGGAGTGATCATCAGGCCGGACGGACTGATCGTCACCAACCATCACGTCATCAAGGAGGCCGACCAGATCACCGTGGTGCTGGCCGACCGGCGCGAGTTCGAAGCCAAGATCGTGCGGCTGGACGAACGCACCGACCTCGCCGTGCTGAAGATCGAACCGAAGGAGGCGCTGCCGGCGCTCTCCTTCGGCGACAGCGACGCGCTGGAGGTTGGCGACCTCGTGCTGGCGATCGGCAATCCCTTCGGCGTGGGCCAGACCGTGACCAGCGGCATCGTCTCGGCGGTCGCCCGCACGCAAACCGGAGTGAGCGACTTCCGCTCCTTCATCCAGACCGACGCCGCGATCAATCCCGGCAATTCCGGCGGCGCGCTGGTGACGCTGGATGGTCGGCTGATCGGGGTGAACACGGCGATCTTCTCGCGCAGCGGCGGCTCGATCGGCATCGGCTTCGCGATCCCGGCCGCGATGGTCCGCGCGGTGGTGGAGGGCGCGGCCTCCGGCACCCGCGTGGTGCGGCCCTGGCTCGGCGCCGGCGGTCAGGCGGTCACGGCGGATATGGCCGAGGCCCTGGGTCTGCCGCGCCCGATCGGCGTGCAGGTGAACGAGATTCTGCCGGACGGCCCCGCCGCGCGCGCGGGCCTGCGGATCGGCGACGTGATCACCGCCGTCGACGGCCGCGAAGTGGATGACGACGAAGCCCTGCGCTTCCGCGTCGCCACCCTGCGCATCGGCGGCACGGCGCAGCTGACCATTCAGCGTCAGGGGCGGCCGATGACCCTGACGGTGCAGCTCCTCGCCCCGCCGGAGAACCCGCCGCGCGAGCAGAGCGTGCTGGCCGGCCCGTCGCCCTTCGCCGGGGCGGTCGTGGTCAATCTGTCACCGGCCTTGGTGGAGGAGCTGGGCCTGCGCCTGTCGCCGCGCGGGGTGATGGTGCTGGAGATTCAGCGCGGCAGCACCGCCAACCGGGTCGGAATCCTGCCCGGCGACGTGGTGCTTCAGGTCAATGGCCGCGATGTCCAGAACGTCGGCCAGATCCGCGAGATCGCCGCGCAGAAGCAGCAGCGCTGGCGCTTCTCGCTGCGTCGCAACGGCCAGGTCGTGACCGCGGATCTCCAGGGATGAAGCCCGCGGGCGGCCCGTCGCTGTTCGCGGCCAACGCCCCGGCGCCGCTGGCCGAGCGGCTGCGTCCCAAAACCCTGGCGGAGGTGGTGGGCCAGTCGCATCTGCTGGCGCCGGACCAGCCGATCGGCCGCATGGCGGCGCGTCGCAGCCTGTCCTCGATGATCCTGTGGGGGCCGCCCGGCTGCGGCAAGACGACGATCGCTCGGCTGCTGGCGGATTCGACCGATCTGGCGTTCGAGCCGTTGTCCGCGGTGTTCTCCGGCGTCGCCGAGCTTCGGCGTTGTTTCGAGGCGGCGCGGGAGCGGCGCGCGGTCGGGCGCGGGACCTTG
>JBMLRS010000472.1:0-8268 GCA_049240905.1 Elsteraceae bacterium | reverse complement strand
TCGAGATCCAGCAGGCGCTTGTCGTAATACATGACCGACTGCCAGGGCAGCTTCACTTGCAGGCCGGGATCGCGGACGGTCCGGCGAATTTCGCCGAACTGCAGCACCAGGGCCTGCTGGGTCTGAGGCACGATGAACAGGCTGGTGAGGAACAGCACGGCGAGCGCGCCGGCGATGACCAAGCCGATGGCGAGAATACGATTGGGCATCACGGAGCTCCCGGGGTCGCGGGCGCGGTCGTCGCGCGGCTGCGAATTTGCGGCAAGGGCAGGAAAGGTTGAACGCCGGGCGCCTTGTCGCCCTGATCGATCACAACCTTGTTCACGCCTTTGAGCACCTGCTCCATCGTCTCCAGATAGAGCCGTTGGGTGGTGACGTCCGGGCTCGCCTTGTAAGCCTCATAAACGCTCAGGAACCGGCGGCTGTCGCCAGTGGCGCGATTGACCACCTCCTCGCGATAGGCCTGCGCTTCCTGCAACAGCTTCTCCGCGTCGCCGCGGGCGCGTGGGATGATGTCGTTGCGGTAGGCCTCGGCGATGTTGCGCGAGCGTTCGCGGTCGGCGCGGGCGCGCTGAACTTCGTTGAACGCCTCCACCACCGGCGGCGGCGGATCGACCGCCAGCAGCTGCACGCGCTGGATGCTGATGCCCGCGTTGTAGCTGTCGAGCAGCTGCTGCATGAGCGACTGCGTGTCGACCTCGATCTTGCCGCGGCCCTCGGTCATCGCCTGCTGGATCACCGTGCGGCCGACCACCTCACGGATCGCGCTTTCGGCGACGATCTTCACCAGGGCGTCCGGCTGGGCGACGTTGAACAAGAGCTGCTCGACGTCGCGAATGCGCCAGAACACTTCGAAGCCGATGTCGACGATGTTCTCGTCGCCGGTCAGCATCTGGCGCTCCTCAAGCACGTCGCGCGGGGCCTGGCGTCCTTCCGCGCCGGTCCGCAGGCCGACCTGGACCCGATTCTCACGGGTGACGCTGGGGATGGTGACGCTCTCGATCGGGCTGGGGATATGCCAGTTCAATCCCGGCTCGGTCGTCCCGATGAACTTGCCGAATCGGAAGACGACGCCGAGCTGATCGGGCTGAACGCGATAAAACCCGCTGGCGAGCCAAATCGTCACACCCGCCACGGCGAGCAGCAATGCGATGCGTCCAGCCCCCATGCCGCCGGGCATCATGCCCTTCATGCGATCCTGGCCGCGCTTGAACAAGTCCTCGAAATCCGGTGGGCGGGAGCCAAAGCCGCCGCCGCCGCCGCCCCCACCGCCGCCACCGCCGCCCGAGGGACGACCCCAAGGGCCGCCGCCGCCGCCACCAGACCCGCCGCTTCCGCCGCCCCAAGGGCCGCCGCCAAGATTATTCTGCAAGAGCATCATGAACCCTTCTAACCCCTGTCTTTCAAACCTGATCCGTATCGCACATATACCGGGAGCGCCGGATCTTATAGTTGGCGGGATATTGTGAAACTCCAGGAGAATTCAAGCATGGCGACCCCAACCATCGCGACCGTCGAGGCTGTCACCGCCGCGCTGCGCGCCGTGATCGACCCCGAAACAGGCCGCGACATCGTGACCAGCGGCATGGCGCAAGGCGTCACCGTGCGCGACGGCCATGTCGGTTTCACCTTGGAGGCGGACGCCAAGCGAGCCCCCACGCTGGAGCCCCTGCGCCGCGCGGCGGAAAACGCGGTCGACAAACTGCCGGGCGTGCTGTCGGTCACCGCCGTGTTGACCGCGCAGTCGCCGAAATTCGCCCCCCAGCCCGCCGCGCATGGCCATGGACATTCGCACGGCCCCGCCGGCGGCGGCCAGCCAGCCGGTCAGAAGCCTTTGGTTCCCGGCATCCGTTCGATCGTCGCCGTCGCCTCCGGCAAGGGCGGCGTCGGCAAATCCACCACCGCCGTCAACCTCGCGCTCGGGCTCGCCGCCCAAGGCCTGAAGGTCGGTCTGCTCGACGCCGACATCTACGGCCCCTCCGCCCCGCGCATGCTGGGCGTCTCCGGCAGGCCGAACAGCCGCGACGGCAAGACGCTGGATCCGATGCAGGCCTGGGGCATCAAATGCATGTCCATGGGCTTCCTGGTGGCCGAGGACACGCCGATGATCTGGCGCGGCCCGATGGTGATGAGCGCGCTGGAGCAGATGCTGCGCGACGTCGATTGGGGCGAGCTGGACATCCTGATCGTCGACATGCCGCCCGGCACCGGCGACGCCCAGCTGACCATGGCGCAGCGCGTGCCGCTGGCCGGCGCGGTGATCGTCTCCACCCCGCAGGACATCGCCCTGCTGGACGCGCGCAAGGGCCTGAACATGTTCCGCAAGGTCGACGTGCCCGTGCTCGGAATCATCGAGAACATGAGCTACTACCTGTGCCCGTCCTGCGGTCATCGCGCGGAGATCTTCGGGCATGGCGGCGCGAAGCGTGAAGCGGAACGGCTGGGCGTGGATTTCCTGGGCGAGCTGCCGCTCGACCTCAAGATCCGCACGACCAGCGACGACGGCCGCCCGATCACCGTCTCCGACCCGACCAGCGCGCATGCCGGCGTCTACCGCGCCATCGCGGCGCAGGTCTGGGGGAAGGTCGAGGCCGGCCTCGCCAGCGGCGCCCGCGCCATGCCGAAAATCACGATCAGCTGAGGGTCACAGCCGGACCGCCGGCAGATGGCGACGGAAATTGACCTCCAGGTTGGCGCGGTCATGCGTCACCAGGAACTGAAGCCGGTCGCCGCGATTCACCTGCAGGGGCCGCGGCAGACGATACAGGATGTGCGTCCACCCGCTGCTCCAGTGGTGACCGCGCGGACGGTTGGTGTAAGAGACGCCCTCGCCGAAATCGAGCTGCAGCCATTGCGCCACCGCGACCGCCCGACCAGGCCTGGTCGCGGTGATGGTCACCTCGCGATCGCCGGCGGGAAAGGCGGCGGCGCGCAGATCGAAGCCGAGGAGATCGACGTCGTCCGACAGCACGTCATGGGGGATCGCGTCGATGTGGATCCCCACATGCGGCGGCGCGAACTCGTTGAAATCTGAAAGATCGAAGCCGGCGGAGACGCCTACGAACAGCGTCTCGTACAACGGCAGCCCGCCGACCAGATAGCCGCGCGCGACCGCGCCCAACGGAATCACCGGCGCCCCCGGCTTCAGCAGGCGGGCGCGCGCGTCCTCCACCGTCGGGAGCGCATGTTCAGCCAGAAGGCCGCTGGAGAAAGTCTCCGTCACCAGCAGGTCCGCCGGCTCGCCCATGTCGGCGGCGACGTCGATGTCGTTCGATCGCTTCGCGATCAGCGTCACGCGGTCGCCATACCCGTTGGCGGAGATGATCTCCCGCGCGCGGTCGGCGATGAAGGGCACCATCTCGCAGGTCGTCACCCTGGCCGCGCCGGCCCGCGCGGCCATCATCGTGAGCAGACCCGCCCCGGTTCCGATGTCGAGGACATGGCGGCCAGGGGCGAGCCGAGCGAGCGCCTCCGCGTAAGCCTGATTGCGGGACACGTCGTTCATCATGGCGAAATGCCAGGTGGGCACCGCGTCGGAG
The DNA here is from genome assembly GCA_049240905.1 of Elsteraceae bacterium. Lineage (GTDB taxonomy): Bacteria > Pseudomonadota > Alphaproteobacteria > Elsterales > Elsteraceae > JBMLRS01. The sequence continues at coordinate 4,729 of JBMLRS010000472.1, read as the reverse complement.
TAAGCGACGCGCAGATTCTGCGCCGCCATCAAGTTGCCGGGATCGGCGACCAGCGCGCGTCGATAGGCGTCCACCGCCTCGGCCAGACGGCCAGCCTCTCGATGCACCGCGCCAAGATTGTTCCAGGCTTCCGTGTAGCCGGGGTCTCGGGCGAGAAGCGCTTCGAAGGCGGCCGCAGCCTCCTCCGATCGGCCCAGGGCGCGCAGCACCACGCCCAAGTTGTTGCGATACTGGGGCAGGTTGGATCCGGCCGCCGCTCGCTCCAGCAAGGCCACCGCCGCCGTCGCATCGCCATGCTGAAAGGCCAGAACGCCAGCCGCGTGGGCCATGTCCGCGTCGTCAGGGTTGGCCGCCAGCGCCTGAGCCAAGGCGGCGCGGGCCTCGACCTGCCGACCTGCGGCGAGGAGCGCCTGAACGGTCGCCATCGTGATTGTTTCGGTTTCCATCCCGAAGGTTTAACATTGCTGACAATATGACTGCCAACCCGATCCTTGAACCGATAGCGCCCACCAAAGGCGCCGAGGTTCCCGCCTGGGCCTTCTTCCTCAACAACTGGATGCTCACCGCCGGCCGGCGGATCACGGAACCAGCGCCTTTCGTGAACGCCTTCGGGGTGCAATTGAGGGTGAGCGGCAGTCCGATCCAGCGGCTCTTTCTCGTCGTGCGCACGCTGAATCAAAATTTTTCGAGCTGGTCGATCGAGTGGAGCGAGCGCTCCCCCGCGAGCTATCGCGCCCTGTTCGGCACCGCGCGCGACACCGTGCAGTTTGTCGGCAGCCCAGCGGCGGAGGTCCGCGCGACCCGTCAACCGAAACGGCGGCGCCTGATCGATCTGCAGGCGAGGACGGATCATCGCGTTCTCTTCGAACTCCAGGCGCTGGGATGCACGGATTACTTCGCCGCGCCTCTGCCCTTCAGCGGCGACGCGATGAATTTCGTCAGCTTCGCGACGGAGGCGCCGAACGGCTTCACGTCGGAGGATCTGGCGGGGCTGGCGGCGATCATCCCGACGCTCGGCGCCGTCATGGAGTCGATCGAGCGCCGCCATCTCGAATCCTCGTTGCTCTCCACCTATGTCGGCGCGCAAAGCGCTCGGGAAATCCTGGCCGGCCGGGTTCGGCGGGGTGACGCGGATTGTCAGATGGCCGCGATCTGGTATTCAGACCTCCGCGATTTCACTGGCTTGAGCGAAAGACTGGAGCGGGAGGCGCTCGTCGAGCTGTTGAACAGCTATTTCGAAGTCGTGGAGTCCGCCGTGGCCGCGCGCGGCGGCGAATGCCTCCAGTTCATCGGTGACGCGATCCTGGCCGTCTTCCGGGGACCGGAGGACAGCGACCCGCGACCGCTCTGCCGAGACGCTTGGGACGCCGCCGCGGACATGATCGCGAACCTGCCGGTGACCAACGGCCGACGTCGACGCGCCCGTCAGCCGGCCATTCGCCTGGGGCTGGGGCTCCATGTTGGCCACATCACGCATTGCAACGTCGGCTCGCCCACGCGATTGGCGTTCAACGTGATCGGGCCGCCCGTGAACTTCACTGCGCGGCTGCAGGCGCTGTGCAAGAGCGTCTCCGTGCCCCTGCTGATGTCGGAGGAGTTCGCGGCCTTGATCGATGAGCCGACTCGGCTGGTCGGAACCTTCGACTTCAAGGGCGTTTCCGAGGCGCGGGCGGTCTACGCCCCGACCGACGCCAACATCGACGCCCTGAGCTGAGCAATGATCGATCCTTATCTGTGGCTGGAAGACCTCGAAGCGCCGCGCGCCCGCGACTGGGCCGCCGAACAGACAGCCGCGACCCTCCAGGCCCTCGGCGGCCCCGCCTTCGAAGCGGACCGGGCGACCGCTCATGCGCTGATGACCAGCGCGGACCAATTGCCGTTTATCTTTTGCCGCGGGTCCTTCGCCTATAATTTCTGGACCGACGCCGATCATCCGCGCGGGATCTGGCGGCGGACCTCGCTGGAGTCCTTCCGAACCGCCGAACCAGCATGGGAACTGACGCTCGACATCGACGCGTTGAACGCCGCCGAAGGGAAAAGCTGGGTCTGGCAGGGCTGCGCCACCTTGCCGCCAGACCATCGCTTCGGCCTCGTCAGACTCTCGGTCGCAGGCTCCGACGCCGCCGAGATCCGCGAGTTCGATCTGCTCGAAAAGCGTTTCGTGGAGGGAGGTTTCGTCCTTCCCCCCGCGAAATCGCAGGCGGTTTGGCAGGACATCGACACGCTCTTGGTCGCCACCAACCTGAACGAGGATGAGCGGACCAGCTCCGGCTACGCCCGCACCGTGCGGCGCTGGCGGCGCGGAACGCCGTTCTCCGCCTCCGAGATCGTCTTCGAAGGTCTGGCGGACGACATGGCCGTCGGCATGGACGTGTCTCACGATCCTGATCACCCGGCGATTTTGTTAGTGCGCCGCATGGGCTTCTTCGACATGGAGGTCTCTGTCGAGCGGCCGGGCGAAGAACGCCGCAAACTGGATCTGCCGACCGACCTCTCGATCGATCTGCATCGCGGCGTGATCCTGGCGAAGCCGCGCAAGGATTGGGAGCTGGGCGGCGTCGTTCACCCCAGCGGGTCGCTGCTCGCCCTCTCGCTGAGCGCCTTCCTGGCCGGCGAGCGTGATTTCCAAACGCTCTTCACCCCCACGGCCCGCCGTATCCTGGAAGGGTGGATCACGACCAGCCGGAACATCGTGCTGTCGATCCTGGACAATGTCCGCAGCCGCGTGGAGATCGCCGCCCCGACCGCTGAGGGCGGCTGGCGCGTCTCGCCTTACACGGGCCTTCCGGACGCGGCGACCATCAGCATTTCGCCGCTGCAGGACGAAGGCCCGCCGGAGAGCGACGCCTTCCTGGCGACGGCGGCGGATTTCATCACCCCTTCCACGCTCTATCTCTGCGCGCCGGGCGCGCCGCCAGAGGCGCTGAAGCGGCAGCCCGCCCAGTTCGACGCCAGCGGCCTGACCATCACCCAGCATGAAGCCCCGTCGGTCGATGGAACGTTGATCCCCTACTTCCTGGTGGCGCCGAAGGACCTGACCTTGGACGGCTCGCACCCCACGCGCCTGTCGGGCTATGGCGGCTTCAACATCTCCGTGCTGCCGCGCTACGCCCCGGTGCTGGGCAAGCTATGGCTGGAGCGCGGCGGATTGTACGTGGTCGCGAACATTCGCGGCGGCGGGGAATTCGGCGACAGTTGGCACGAAGCGGGCCGGCTGGCCGGCAAGAAGCTGGCGCATGACGATTTCGCCGCTGTCGCCCAGGATCTGATCCAGCGCGGCGTGACCAGCGCCAAGCATCTCTCGGCCGAAGGGGGCAGCAATGGCGGCCTGCTGGTGGGTTCCATGCTGACCCGCCATCCGGATCTCTTCGGCGCCATCCTCTGCCAGGTGCCGCTGTTGGACATGCTGCGCTATACGAAGCTGCCGCCGGGGGCGAGCTGGATCGCCGAATATGGCGACCCCGACAAGCCGGAGGACTGGGCCTTCATCCAGACCTTCTCCGCCTACCAGCAGATCGAGCCGGGAAAGACCTATCCGCCGATCCTTTTGACCACCTCCACCCGCGACGACCGCGTCCACCCCGGACACGCCCGCAAATTCGCCGCCCGGCTGAAGGAATTGGGCTATCCGGTCATGCTGTACGAGAACGCCGAAGGCGGCCATGGCGGCGCGGCGGACAAGGACCAAGCGGCCCTGATCGCCGCGCTGGGGGCCGGATTTCTGCGAGGAACGATCGGACGCGCTTGATGGCTGGTTTGATGGGCTTTGCATAAAGCCTGATGGCCTTCCGCCCGTTTTCTGCGACAGTTTCACAGGGTCATCTCCCAGAGCGGGGCGTGAGGCGCGTCGATGTTGCAGTGGGTTGGGCGGTTGATCGCCCGCTATCTCTCCTCCCCGGTCAAGGGTTACGCGCCCTTGACCACGACGCGGTCAGGGCTTCTTGCGAAAACCTTGCGGCCTGGCGACATCCTGCTGGTGGAGGGGAATTCGCGGGTCTCCAGCGCGATCAAGTATCTGACCCAATCGACCTGGTCGCACGCCGCCCTCTATGTCGGCCCCCTGCCGGCGCATCGCGAGCCGGACGGCGAACCCCACATGCTGGTGGAGGCCGACATGGTGCGCGGCGTGATCACCGCGCCGCTGTCGAAATACGCGATCAACCACACACGGATTTGCCGCCCGATCAGCCTGTCGGAGGCGGAGATCACGTCAGTCGTGGCCTACGCGATCGGGCGCGTGGGCGATGACTACGACCTGCGCAACGTGTTCGATCTGGCGCGTTATTTCTTTCCGACGCCGCCGATTCCGTCGCGGTTTCGCCGGCGCATGATCTCGCTGGGGGCCGGGTCGCCGACGCGGGCGGTCTGCTCCACCCTGATCGCGCAGGCCTTTCAATCCGTGAACTATCCGATCCTGGCGGACACGGAGATCCCGATCGCCAAGTCCGGCGACTTGGATCTGTCGGAAGAGGAGGAGGCGCGCCGGCAGGAGAGCCTGCATATCCGGCATTATTCGCTGTTCGCGCCGCGCGACTTCGACATATCGCCCTATTTCGCGATCGTGAAGCCGACCCTGGACGCCGGGTTCGACTATCGGCAAGTCCCGTGGGCGGCGCGCGGCGTGGAACGCCGCAAGACGCCGCGCGAGGACGGCGAGACGCCGCCGGCCTCGCCCTAGAACAAGATCCGCTTACTTCGAAGCGGATCTTGTTCATAACATTATGAAAAA
>JBMLRS010000471.1:0-1017 GCA_049240905.1 Elsteraceae bacterium | reverse complement strand
GTGATCAGATCGGGCGCTCCGGGGCCGGCCCCGATGAAATGCACGGTCACGCGTTTTCCTCCTTGGCGGCGTAGCCGCGCGGCGTCCAGATCCGGGCGCCGTCGATGAGATCCAGGCGGCGGCTGTCCGCCCCGCCCACGATGACCAGGGTCAGCATGTCCACCTGCTCGGGCTGGATGCTGGCGATGTCGGTCACCGTCACCTGCTCCCCCGGCCTTCCCAGATTGCGGGCCAAGGCGACGGGCGTGGCGGGCGGCCGCGCCTCGCGCAAAATCTCCAGCGCCTTGCCCAGTTGCCAGCCGCGCCGATCCGAGCGCGGATTATAGAACGCGATCACGAAATCGCCCGCGGCCGCCGCGCGCAGCCGTTTCTCGATCACCGGCCAGGGCGTCAGCAGATCGGAGAGCGAGATCGCGCAGAAATCATGGCCCAGAGGCGCCCCCAGCCGCGCCGCCGCCGTCTGCATCGCGCTGACGCCGGGTAGAACCGTGATCTCCAGACGGCGCCATTCCGGCAGTTTCTCGCGATCCATCAGTTCGAACACCAGGGTCGCCAGCGCATAGATGCCCGCGTCGCCGGAGCAGACCAGGGCGATGCTCTTCCCCTCAGCCGCGAGATTCAGCGCGCGTCGCGCCCGCGCCGTCTCCGCGCCCAGATCGGTCGCGTGGCGCGGCTTGCCCGCGATCAGATCCGCGACCAGATCCAGATAGAGCCCATAGCCCACCGCCTCGTCGACCGCGTGCAAGGCCGCGCTGACATCCGCCGTGCGGCTGCCGGCGTCTCCCGGCCCGATCCCAACGATGAACAGTTTTCCGCGCGCGCTTCCGATCTGGGACGGATCAAGATCCACCGGGCTCAGCGACACTGCGCAGGTGACCCCTTTGCCCTTGATCTTGGGTACCAACAGTTCGCCCGCACGCCCGACCGCCGCCAGCGCCGCGCCCTCGGACACGCCCGGGCAGCCCACCTCGCGCAGCACCACGTCCGACGGGTTGGCCAGCCGGTCCACCTCCTGGT
>JBMLRS010000470.1:0-9638 GCA_049240905.1 Elsteraceae bacterium | reverse complement strand
GCGGGGCCGCACCGGCCAGCATCGGCGGGCTGCCAGCCGCCCGCCTGCCCCTGCTCGAAGCCCCCTGCGACGGCTCGCGCGTCCTGCTCTGACGTGCCCCAGTACACTGGAAACGCTGCGCCTCGCTGCTCGCGCCAGCGATTGACACCGCCACCTCCACGGGCGCGAGGATCGCCTCAAGCTCTGATCCGATGAACTGGGCTGTGCGCTCGGCGATCGCGGAGCCGTTGACCTCCAACAGCCGATCAGCGCCGCGATCGCTCACCCAGATTATGCCGAGCGCGGTCGTCAACACCAAAAAACCAAATAAAACAGCGATGTGGACCACGAAACGGAAAGAAAATCTCCAAACGTTTCGCATCGCCAGAACCACGAGAATGGATGTGTTATCTGATAGACTTTAACAACTTAACACAAATTCTTACCACGGACAGTTATCCCCCTCACTCGGCCTGCTCCTTCGGGAAAAGCGTCGCGCGAGCGCTGGGCCGCGCGGCGATGCGGTCGAACCAAGCGCGCAGCCGCGATTCCCGCAGCAAGGCTTCGCCCTCCGGCTTCATCACGGCGTAGCGGAACATCGGATAGGCGTGGAGATCGGCGAGAGAGATCGCTTCGCCGCCGGCGAGCCAATCAGCCTCGCCCATGATCGCCGCCAGTTCGCTTAAGGCCAGGCGGGAGGTCGCCACCGCAGCCGCCAGCGCCGCTGGACCAGCGGCCGGATCATGCATGTAGACGCCCCAAACCAGCGATCGATAGACATAGGCGTCCAGAATGCTGATCGCTTGGGTCATCCGCGCGCGGCGTTGTGGTTCCTGCGGCTGGAGCGGTGGTCCGTCGAACGCCTCGTCGACGTAGCGGTTGATCGCCGCCGTCTCGTAAAGCGCGAACCCGTCATGGTCAAAGGCCGGAATCTTGCCGAAGGGCTGACGCTTCAACGCCGACCGGTTTTCCCGGTCGGCGCCAAATATATCAGTTTCTTCAAGGAGATAGGGAACGCCCTTCTCCTCCAACGTCAACCGTGCCGAGCGAACGTAAACGCTGTAGGCGGCGCCGAAGAGGGTAACCCCGGCGCCCACCGGCTACACCGCGACGGCGTAGCTCAGCACGCGCCGGTTTTCCTTCAGCTGCTCCGCCACCAGGAACGCCAGCTCGACCGCCTGCGCGCCGTTCAGACGCGGGTCGCAATGAGTGTGGTAGCGGTCGCTCAGCTTGGCGTCGTCGATCGCCTGGGCGCCGCCGGTGCATTCGGTCACGTCCTGACCGGTCAGCTCCAAATGGATGCCGCCGGCGTAGGTGCCTTCCGCGCGATGCACTTCGAAGAATCGGCGCACCTCGGCCATGATCCGATCGAACGGACGGGTCTTGTAGCCGCCGACCGCCTTGATCGTGTTGCCATGCATCGGATCGCAGGCCCACAGAACCTTGCGGCCTTCGCGCTCCACGGCGCGGATCAGGGGGATCAGATGGCGATCCACCTTGTCCGCCCCCATGCGCGAGATCAGGGTCAGTCGGCCTGGCTCGTTCTGCGGGTTCAGCCGATCGATCAGATGCAGCAGGTCGGCCGGCTCCATCGAGGGACCGCATTTCATGCCGATCGGGTTCTTCACCCCGCGCAGGAACTCGACATGCGCGCCGTCCAGCTGGCGCGTGCGGTCGCCGATCCAGAGCATATGGGCGGAGCAGTCGTACCACTCCCCGGTCAGGCTATCGACGCGGGTCATCGCCTGCTCGTAGCCCAGCAACAGCGCTTCATGGCTGGTGAAGAAATCCGTCTCGCGGATCTGCGGGGTCGTCTCCGAGGTCAGGCCGCAGGCCTCCATGAAGGCCAAGCATTCGCCAATCCGGTCCGCCAGTTCCTGATAGCGCGCGCCGGCCGGGCTGGCGCCGACGAAGCCGAGGGTCCAGCGATGCACCCGATGCAGGTCGGCGTAGCCGCCCTGCGCAAAGGCGCGCAGCAGGTTCAGGGTCGCCGCCGCCTGCATGTAGGACTGCGTCAGACGCGCGGGGTCCGGGGCGCGCGACGCTTCGTCGAACTCAATGCCGTTGATCACGTCGCCGCGATAGCTGGGCAGCGAGACGCCGTCGCGCGTCTCAAAATCGTCGCTGCGCGGCTTGGCGAACTGACCGGCCATGCGGCCGACCTTCACGACCGGCAGGGAGGCGCCGAAGGTCATGACCACGGCCATCTGCAACAGCACGCGGAACGTGTCGCGGATGTTGTCGGCGTGGAACTCGGCGAAGCTCTCCGCGCAGTCGCCCCCCTGCAACAGGAAGGCGCGGCCGTCCACGGTGCGGGCCAGCGCCTCTTTCAGCTTGCGCGCCTCGCCGGCGAACACCAGGGGCGGATAGGTCTTGATCTTGGCCTCAACCGCCTCAAGCGCCGCCACGTCCGGATAGGTCGGCTGCTGCTTGATCGGCTTGCCGCGCCAGCTTTCCGGAGACCATTTACCCGCCATCATCCCAATCCTCTTCACTTGGACCGGCGACCATATCGGAAAACCGGTCCACGTGACTAGATCAGAACGTTTTCCTGCGACGTCACGCCGACCGTTCGCGCCGAATGGCGGTCAGGACGTCGCTGACGGCGACGTTGATCGCGTCCGACTGGCGGCTCAAAACCGCGGTGGCGTCGATCACCTCGCCCAACGCGCGCTCCGCCACTTGGCTTGCGCTGCGGACGTCGGAGATTTCGTTGGTCACGCTGCGGTTGCTCCGGGCCGCCTCGGTGATCGACCGCGCGATCTCCGACATCGTCGCCGACTGCTGGTCGATCGTCGCCGCCACGCCCATGGACAACTCATTGATCGATCCGATCGTCTCGCTGATGCGATGGGTGTTCGACACCGCCTCGTTGGTCGCGGCGCGGATGGCCCCGATTTCCGCGGTGATGTCCTCGGTCGCCTTCGCCGTCTGCGCGGCCAGGTTCTTCACTTCCGTCGCCACCACGGCGAAACCCTTCCCGGCGTCGCCGGCGCGCGCGGCCTCGATCGTGGCGTTCAACGCCAGCAGATTGGTTTGCTGCGCGATCGCGCTGATCAGCGAGACGATCTCGCCGATCCGATCGCTCTGAATGGAGAGTTGCTGAATCACCCGCTCGGCCTCGGTCGCCTCGGTCATCGCGCGCTCGGCGACGACCCGGCTGTTGGACATGTTGTGGGCGACGCTGGCGATCGACGCCGTCATCTCCTCGGTCGCCGCCGCGACCGTCTCCACCTGCTCGGTCGCGCTCAAGGCATTCTGCGCCACGCTATCGGACTTCCCGACCACGCCGTGGATGCGCGTCAGCAGATTGTCGGTGTTCGCCTTCACGGCCGTGAGGCTGTTGTTCAACGCGCTGACGATCGCTTCGACCGAGCTTTCGAACTCGCCGGTCGCGTCGGCCACCGCGGCGTTGCGCGCGGCTTCCTCGGCGAGGCGATGCGCCTCGATACGGTCGCGCATCCGCGCGCCCTCGGTCTTGTCGAACAGATCGTTCAGGGCGTTGACCAAGCGGCCGATCTCGTCGCCGGAGCTCCAATCCAACCGCTGATTGTAGCGATCGTTCGCGCGCGCTTCGGCGATCACCGCGTCCATCATGCCGATGGGGCGGGTCAAGCTGCGCTGCACCGCGACCAAGGCGACCAGGGCCAAAATCATTAGCGCGGCGGTGATCGCCAAGCTGATCAGGCGAGCGCGCTGAAAACCATTGATCCGCGTGGCCAACAAGCGGTCCAACTCCGAGGAGGCGACCGCCATGAAGGCTTGGGTGGCGGCCAAAGCCTCGGCTTCGAGACGACGCGTCTCCGCCGCCGCGGCCGCTCCGCGCCTGTCGTTCTTCACGACGCCGTCGACTTGGGCGATCAGCGCCTCCAACCGGCCGGTGAGCTTGGCGTAAGGATCCTTCAGCGACTTCAGCAGCGACCCATCCACGCTGCCACGATAGCCGGCGGCGACGCTGGTCCCCACATCCTCCATCAAGGCGCCCAAGCCGCCGCGCTCGATCAGAAACTCGGTTCGATCATCCATGGTGATGGCGGCGGCGGCGGCGATGCGCGCGGTGACGCTCGCGACGTCGCCGATGCGGTCCATCAGCGCCGGCAGCTTCACGACCACCAGATCCATCACATAAAAGCTGTCCAGATCTGGGTCGAGGATCAGGTTGGAGCCGTCGCCGACCCGCGCGATGAGGGCCCGCAGCTTCGCGATCGCGGCCGGCAGTTTGGAGGGGTCCGCCTTGGCCGCGGCAAGCGCCGTCTGCAGTTCCTGATAGGGAGTCTTGGTGTCGAGATCGGCGCCGTAGCGCTGCTCCACCGCGGCCAAGGCTTTCACCGCCGCCTCAAGCGCGGCGCTTTCCTTCGCGCCGGCGCGCTGGGCGGCCAAGGCCTGATGGGTCGCATTGGTCGCTTCGAGATAGCGAACGCCGCTCTGCTCCTTAACCGCGAAGTCTATGCTGATCTGCTTTTCGGTGATCAGGCTCCAGGCCAGATACAGGATGGGGACGAAAAGCAGCCCGTATGTGAGAGCCAGTTTTTTGGCGACGCTCAGGTTCTTCAGCATGACCTCTTTCCAAAGGTTATCGCGGCGGTCTCTTGTCGCGCAGGGTTACGAATTCTTCGGCGGCGCTTGGATGAAGGCCGATCGTGCGATCGAACTGCGCCTTGGTCGCTCCGCAGACCAGGGCGATGGCGAGCCCCTGAACAATCTCCGCTGCGTCCGGTCCCACCATGTGGCACCCTAACACAACTCCTGACTGTGCATTCACGACCAGCTTCATGAAGGTCTTTTCGTCGCGGCCTGAGATGACGTTGCGCATCGGGCGGAAGCGCGTCGTGTAGATGTCGACGGCGAGCCCGGCTTTCAACGCGTCTTCTTCCGACAATCCGACCACGCCGATCTCCGGGCGACCGAACACGGCGGTCGGGACATTGTCGTAAGCGACGGTCATCGGATTGCCGTTGAAATGGGTCTCGGCCAGGGCGCGCGCTTCCGCGATCGCGATCGGCGTCAGGTTCAACCGATCCGTCACGTCGCCGACGGCGTAGACCGAAGGGAGGCTGGTGCGCGAGTTCTGATCCACCAATATCGCGCCGTCGGCGTTGGTCTTCACCCCCGCCGCTTCAAGACCGAGATTGCGCGTGTTGGGCTTGCGGCCGGTGGCGAACAGCACGACGTCGCCATCCACCGCGCTTCCGTCCGCCAAGGTCAGACGCAGACCGTCGGCGATCTTGTCCAAACGGCTGAGGCCGACCCCGCCGCGCAGCTTTACGCCGCGCGAGGCCATCGCTTCAGCCATATGCGCCCGAACCTCCCCATCAAACCCGCGCAGGGGCAACTCGCCACGATAGACCATCGTCACGTCCACCCCGGCGGACCGGAAGATCCCTGCGAACTCCACCGCGATGTAGCCGGCGCCGACGATGATCGCCCGCTTCGGCAAGGCTTTAAGATCGAGCGCGCCGTCGGAGATGATCCCCAACTCCGCGCCGGGGATGTCCGGCCGGGTGGCGTGGCCTCCGGTCGCGATCATGATCCGCTCGGCGGTGAAGCGTTGTCCGCCGACGTCGACCGTGTGGCCGTCGACCAGCACGCCGCGACCGTTGATGATCTTCACCCCCGGCTTTTCCAGCATGCCGATGTAGATGCCGTGCAGCCGGTCCAACTCCCGGTCCTTGGCGGCGATCAGCTTGCCCCAATCGAATTGGGGCTGGCCGACGGACCAACCAAAGCCGACGGCGTCCTCGAACGCGTCCGAATAGCCCGCGCCGTAGACCAGAAGCTTCTTCGGCACGCAGCCGCGCAGCACGCAAGTGCCGCCGACCCGGACATCCTCAATGATCGCGGTTCGGGCGCCGTAAGCAGCCGCCCGTCTGGTGCCCGCGACGCCGCCGGAACCGGCGCCGATGGTCAGAAGATCGAAATCGAAAGCCATTACGCGCCGATCCCGCCCATGCAGAGATATTTGACCTCCAGATAATCCTCTATGCCGTACTTCGAGCCTTCTCGGCCAAGGCCAGATTCCTTGACGCCGCCGAACGGCGCCACTTCGGTGGAGATCAGCCCTTCGTTGATCCCAACCATGCCATACTCAAGCGCCTCGGCGACCCGCCAGCAGCGACCGATGTCGCGCGCGTAGAAATAGGCGGCGAGTCCGAACTCGGTGTCGTTGGCGAGGCGGATCACTTCCTCCTCCGTATCGAAACGGAACAGAGGCGCGACCGGGCCGAAAGTCTCCTCACGCGTCACCGCCATGTCGGTGGTGACGTCGGCCAGCACGGTCGGTTCAAAGAAGCTGCCGCCCAGCGCGTGGCGCTTGCCGCCGACCACGATCCGCGCGCCCTTGGCCAACGCGTCCTGGATATGCTCCTCCACCTTCTCGACCGCCTTCATGTCGATCAACGGGCCGGTGGTGACGCCCGCCTCCCTGCCGTCGCCCACCTTCAGGCCCTTGACCGCCTCGGCCAGCTTCGCGGCGAAGGCGTCATAGACCGAGGCCTGAACGAAGATCCGATTGGCGCAGACGCAGGTCTGCCCGGCGTTGCGGTATTTGGAGATCATGGCGCCCTGCACGGCCGCGTCTAGGTCGGCGTCCTCGAAGACGATGAACGGCGCGTTGCCGCCCAACTCCAGCCCCATCTTCTTGATCGTGCCGGCGCATTGCGCCATCAGCAACTTCCCGATCTCGGTGGAACCGGTGAAGCTGAGTTTTCGGACGATCGGATTGCTGGTCATCTCGCCGCCGATCGGCCCGGCCGATCCCGTCACCACGCTGAACACGCCCTTCGGCACTCCCGCCCGCTCCGCAAGCTCGGCCATCGCCAAGGCAGAGTAAGGAGTCTGCGAGGCCGGCTTCACCACCATCGTGCAGCCCGCCGCAAGCGCCGGGCCAACTTTCCGCGCGATCATGGCGGCCGGGAAATTCCAGGGCGTGATCGCCGCCGTGACGCCGATCGGTTGCTTGATCACCACGATGCGTTGTCCCGCGCGCGGCTGTGGGATCGTGTCGCCGTAGACCCGCTTGGCCTCCTCCGAGAACCACTCGATGAAGGAGGCGGCGTAGGCGATCTCGCCCTTAGCCTCAGGCAGCGGCTTGCCCTGCTCCGCCGTCATCAGCGCGCCCAAATCATCCTGGTTGGCCATCATCAGATCGAACCAGCGGCGCAGCACCGCAGCGCGCTCCTTGCCAGTCTTGGCGCGCCAAGCCGGCAACGCCGCGTCGGCGGCGGCGATCGCGCGCCGGGTTTCGGCGGCTCCCATTTTCGGCACGGCGCCCAAAACCGAGCCATCGGCCGGATTGGAGACCGTCAGGGTCGCGCCGTCGTCGGCGGCGACCCAGGCGCCGTCGATGTAGGCGGCTTGGCGGAACAGCTTGGGATCGGAGAGTTTCAAAGAGGTCATGCTCGGTCCTCAATAAGCGGGGAAGCGGTGAAAGCGCGAAACGCTCTCGACGCCGTTCGCCGCACCCTTCGACAAGCGTGAAGCCCGGTCAAGCCCCAGGGGGGAGCAGGCCCGGTTTGATTCAATAGCGGAATCGCGCGTTCCCCGCCGAATTCATATGGCCTACGCAAACCTTCGCGCCAAACCGGCGCAGGCGGGCGATCGGCCGCTTCCCAGGTCTATTGTTTAGGCTAGGGCTTGCGGCTGCGCGGCGGGAGCCGGATACTTGGTCCAACGCGGTTCGGATCCAACCGACCCGATCAAATGAACAAGCCGGCGTCACGGCGACAAGACCAACGAGTCTGGGAGGAGCGGAAGGGTGCGACAGATGATGGGGACCCCGGCTCCGCTGCTTTCGGTCGATGGCGTCACGCTGCAGTACAAGACCAAGGATCACCTGGTCACCGCCACTTATCGGGTCAGCTTCGACGTGTTCGAGGGCGACCGCTTCGTCCTGCTCGGTCCTTCAGGCTGCGGCAAATCCACCCTGCTGAAGGCGATCGGCGGCTACATGGTCCCGTCCGAAGGGGCGATCCGCTTGAAGAGCCAGGTGATCAAAGGGCCAGGACCGGATCGCTGCATCGTCTTTCAGGAGTTCGACCAGCTGCTGCCCTGGAAGACGGTCAAGCGCAACGTGATGTTCGCGCTGGAGGCGTCGGGCGCCCTGAAAGGCAAGGCCGCCGAGGAGCGGGCGATGGATTACATCGCCAAGGTGAACCTGACGAAGTTCGCCGACCATTACCCGCATATGCTGTCAGGCGGCATGAAGCAGCGGGTCGCGATCGCCCGCGCGATGGCGATGGAGCCGGCGATCCTGCTGATGGACGAGCCGTTCGCCGCCCTTGACGCCCTCACCCGCCGCAAGATGCAGGACGAGTTGCTGCAGCTGTGGGACGACACCCGATTCACGGCGCTGTTCGTCACCCACTCGATCCCGGAAGCGGTGCGGGTCGGCAATCGGATCCTCCTCCTCTCGCCGCATCCCGGCCAGGTGAAGGCGGAGTTGAACAGCGACGGGCATGATCCGGTCGATCCGGCCACGGGCAAGAAGCTCTCGGAATCCATTCATCAGATGCTGTTTTCGGACCAGATCGAAGAGGGCGAGGAGTTGGTCCATGAATGACGCGGCGAAGAAGCTGACCCCGCCGCAGCGCCCGGAATATGTCCGGGAGCAGAGCATGGAGAAGGATTTCGGGGTCATCCTGAAGCCATTGACGCTTTGGGAACGGGCCTACGGCGACGCAACGCTGCGGAAGACCTTCATCCTGCTGGTCTTGGCGATGATCTGGCAGGCCTACGCGACCTATCTGGACAACTCGCTGCTGGTGCCGACCTTCACGGAGACCTTGCAAGCCTTCTTCACCGCCATTCTGTCCGGCGAGCTGCCGGGCAAGGCGGTGAACTCCCTGCGGCTGCTGCTGCAGGGCTACGCTTATGGGCTGGCGGCCGCTTTGGTGTTCACCATGCTCGCGATCCTCACCCGCATCGGCAACGACCTGCTGGAGACGCTGACGGCGATGTTCAATCCGCTGCCGGCGATCGCGCTGCTGCCGCTGGCGCTGATCTGGTTCGGGCTCGGCGCGAAGAGCATCATTTTCGTTCTGATCCATTCCGTCCTGTGGGCCGTCGCGCTGAACACCCATTCGGGGTTCCGATCAGTCTCCAACACGCTGCGCATGGTCGGCCGCAATTATGGCCTGGGGAACCTCGGCTTCATCCTGCAGATCCTGATCCCCGCCGCCTTTCCCTCGATCCTAACCGGCTTGAAGATCGGCTGGGCCTTCGCCTGGCGCACCTTGATCGCCGCGGAGCTGGTGTTCGGCGCGACATCCGGCCAGGGCGGCTTGGGCTGGTTCATCTTCGAAAGCAAGAACCAGTTGGATATTCCCAACGTCTTCGCAGGACTGTTCACGGTTATTCTGATCGGCCTCGCCGTCGAGAATCTCGTGTTCCGCATGATCGAGCTCAAGACCGTGCGCAAGTGGGGCATGCAAACCTAATAAACTTCAGGGAGAGAGACGACCATGATCAAAGCCTTCGCCTTCGGGGCGGCCGCGCTGTTGGCGCTCGCCGCTCACCCCGCTCCGGCCCTCGCCGAAGCCTCGGTGCTGCGCGCCGCCAAGCAATTCGGCGTCGGCTACATCCAGTACATGATCATGGAGGATCTGAAGCTGGTGGAGCAGCGCGCGAAGGCCTCCGGCCTTGGCGACGTGACGGTGGAGTGG
>JBMLRS010000469.1:0-2395 GCA_049240905.1 Elsteraceae bacterium | reverse complement strand
TAACTTCCAGCAAGAAAGCCTTGGCCGTCATGTCCGCCCCCACCACCGCAGAGCGCGTGAAAGATCGCGTGTGCGTCGGCCAGTTCGCCGGCGCGCAGGGCGTGCGCGGGCAGGTGAAGCTGCGCAGCTTCTGCGGCGTGGCGTCGGACGTGCTGACCTATGGCCCGTTGTTCAGCGAGGACGGCAAGCGCAGCTTCGCCGTCCGGGCGGAAGGCGAGGCCAAGGGCAATCTGATCGTTCGCGTCGAGGGGATCGCCGACCGCGACCAGGCGCAGGCCTTGAATGGCCTTCGCCTCTATGTCGATCGGGACCGTCTTGGCGCCTGCGAGGAGGACGAGTTCCTCCACGCCGATCTGATCGGGCTGAACGCGGTGAGCGCGGACGGCCAGCCGATGGGCCGCGTGCGCGCGGTGCATGATTTCGGCGGCGGGGACATCCTGGAGATCGAGCGTCCCGGCGGCGCGGAATCGATCCTGGCCCCCTTCACCAAGGCGATCGTGCCCGAGGTGAACATCGCCGCCCGGCGCGTGACGGTCGATCTGCCCGAAGATTGGATGGCGGCATGACCCCGTCTCCAACCATCTGGACCGCCACCATCCTGACGCTGTTCCCGGAGATGTTTCCGGGCATGCTGGGCTTCTCGCTCGCCGGCAAGGCGTTGGCCGAGGACAAATGGCGTCTGCGGGTGCGCGACATCCGTGACTCCGCGACCGACAAGCATCGCACGGTCGATGACTCGCCGTTCGGCGGCGGTCCCGGCATGGTGATGCGCCCGGACGTGCTGGACCGCGCGATCGGCGACGCCTTGGAGCAAGCGCCGGAAGGATCGGCCCCGATCTATCTCAGCCCGCGCGGGCGACGGCTGGATCAGGCGCGGGTGCGCGATCTGGCGGCCGGCCCCGGCGTGCTGCTGCTCTGCGGCCGGTTCGAAGGCGTGGACGAACGCGTCATTGAATCCCGGCGGCTGGAGGAGATCAGCCTCGGCGACTATGTGCTGTCCGGCGGCGAGCCTGCGGCCTTCGCGCTGGTCGACGCCTGCGTGCGGCTGCTGCCCGGCGTGATCGGCGCGGCCGAGACGCTGGTGGAGGAAAGTTTCGAACAGGGATTGCTGGAATATCCCCATTACACCCGTCCCGCCGATTGGTGTGGACGCCGCGTGCCGGACGTCTTGTTGTCCGGCCATCATGAAAACATCGGCCGCTGGCGGCGCGAACAGGCCGAGCGCCTGACCGCCGAACGGCGGCCCGATCTGTGGAACGATCCCCGACGGGACGGAGAGGAAGTCAAGTCATGAACATTATTGAACAAATCGAGGCGGAGACCGTCGCGAAACTCGTCGCCGCCAGCCCGGTTCCGACCTTCGGCCCCGGCGACACGCTGCGCGTCAACGTGAAGGTCGTCGAAGGCACCCGCGAGCGCGTGCAGGCCTTCGAAGGCGTCTGCATCGCCCGCAAGAACGCCGGCCTGAACTCCAACTTCACCGTGCGCAAGATCAGCTACGGCGAAGGCGTGGAGCGTATCTTCCCGCTCTATAGCCCGCGCATCGCCTCGATCGAGGTCGTGCGGCGCGGCGCGGTCCGGCGCGCGAAGCTGTATTACCTGCGCGATCGTCGCGGCAAGTCGGCCCGCATCGCCGAGAAGACCACGCCGCGCGCGCCGAAAGCCGCCAAGGTCGAAGCGTAAAGCGTTCAAAAGTCAGGGGGAACTGAGATGGCGTCGCCACGCACGTTGTTCGATAAGATCTGGGATAGCCACGCCATTCAGAACACGGCGGATGGCGCCACGATCGTCTATATCGACCGCCATCTCGTTCATGAGGTGACCAGCCCGCAGGCCTTCGAAGGCCTGCGCGTCGCGGGCCGCAAGGTCCGCCGGCCGGAGGCGACGATCGCCGTCGCCGATCACAACATCCCCACGACCGACCGCAGCAAGGGCATCGCGGATCCGGAATCCCGGATCCAGATCGAGACCTTGGAGAAGAACTGCGCCGATTTCGGCGTGCCCTACATCCGGATGGACGACATCCGGCAGGGCATCGTGCACATCATCGGGCCGGAGCAGGGTCTGACCCTGCCGGGCATGACGATCGTGTGCGGCGACAGCCACACCTCCACGCATGGCGCCTTCGGGGCCCTGGCCTTCGGCATCGGCACCTCGGAAGTGGAGCATGTGCTGGCGACCCAGACCCTGCTGATGCTGCGGCCGAAGAACATGCGGATCACCGTGGTCGGCGATCTGAAGCCGGGCGTGACGGCGAAGGATCTGGTGCTGGCCATGATCGGCAAGATCGGCACCGCCGGCGGCACCGGCCATGTCATCGAATATGCGGGCGCCGCGGTGCGCGCGCTGTCGATGGAAGGCCGGATGACGGTCTGCAACATGTCGATCGAGGGCG
>JBMLRS010000468.1:821-10608 GCA_049240905.1 Elsteraceae bacterium | reverse complement strand
GTGTACATGGTCAGATCGTTGCTGCCGATGGCGAAGAATTCGGCTTCGGTCGCCAGCGCGTCGGCGTTGAGGGCGGCTCCCGGCACCTCGATCATCACGCCGATCGGCGGCACGCGGTCGGGCAGTTTCGTTCCCCGCCGGCGCAAGCGGCGCACCACGGCGGCCATGACGCCGCGCACGGCCTTCACTTCCGCCACGTCGCTCACCATCGGCAGCAGAATGCGCACCGGGCCATGCGCCGCCGCGCGCAGGATCGCGGCGAGTTGCACCTCCAACAGCCGGCGGTGCGCAAGCGACAGACGGACGCCGCGCAGCCCCAGGGCCGGATTGGCTTCATGGCCCAATCCCTCGTCGATCTGCAGGCGGATCGCCGGGGCCAGCTTGTCGCCGCCGATATCCAATGTCCGCACCGTCACCGGCCGTCCGCCCATCGCGACGACCACTTCGGCGATCGCCTCATACTGCTCGTCTTCGGTCGGCAGGCTGTCCCGGTTCATGAACATGAACTCGGTGCGGAACAGACCGACGCCGCCCGCGCCGTTCTCCAGCGCCGCCGCCACGTCGCGCGGGCGCTCCAGATTGGCCTGGAGATTCACGGCCACCCCGTCCTGGGTGACGGAAGGCAGCTTGGCGAGGCCGCGCAGCGTCTGGCGCTCGGCCAAGAGCAGGGCCGAGCGTTCGCGCGACAGGCGCAGCGCCTCCGGCGACGGATGCGCGACGATCCGCCCCTGCGCGCCGTCGATCAGCAGCGGCGCGCCGGAGCTGATCGAGCCGAGCAGGCCGGGCACGCCCACCACCGCCGGGATGCCAAGCGAGCGCGCGACGATCGCCGTGTGGCTCTCCGGCCCGCCCAGCTCGGTCGCGAATCCCAGAACCTTGGCGGGGTCCAGCAGCAAGGTGTCGGCGGGCGACAGCTCCTCCGCCACCACCACGCTGCCCTCCGGAAGATGCTGCAGCGGCAGATAGGGCGCGGCCATCAACTGGCGCAGCAACCGGTCGCCCACCTCGCGCACGTCGTCCGCGCGCGCAGCCAGATACCGATCGGCCATCCGCGCGAAATTGGCGACGATGCCGTCGATCTCGCCGCGCACCGCCGCCTCGGCGTTCACCAGATCCTTGGCGATGCGCGCCTCCACGCCGCGGATCAAGCGCGAACCGGAGAGCATCTGCAACCGGGCGTCCACCAGATAGCCCAGCTCCTCGCTGGCGCCGTCCGGCAGCTTCGCCGCCTTGGCCTTCAGCTTTCTGAGCTGCTTGAGGCTGGCGGCCACCGCCGTGCGGAAGCGGGTGACTTCGGCTTCCGCCTGATCCGGGTTTAGACTGTATTCCGGTGTGGACAGGCCGCCGCGCTCGATCCTCCAGGCGACGCCGAGGGCAATGCCCGGCGAGACCCCAAGACCGTTGAGGACGCGTTCCAGCTGGGATTTCGGATCATTCTTCGTCGAATTTGGCATTGATCAGCGCCAGGAGCGCGTCGATTGATTCGACCGCGTCCTCGCCCTCCGCCTCGATGCGGATCACCGTGCCCGGCCCCGCCGCCAGCATCATCAGCCCCATGATCGACCGACCGGAGACCTGCAGCCCGCCGGCGCAACCGCCCTCCACCGGCTCGGTCACGCAAACCGAGATGTCCGCCTTGAAGCCGTCGGCCGTCTTGACGAAGCGGGCGGCGGCGCGCGCATGCAGGCCCCGCTTGTTCTGGATCAAGGCTTCGACGGCCGGCATGTCAGCGTTCCCCGGCCAACAGCTTGGAGGCGACCGCGATGTATTTGCGCCCGGCCTCCTGAGCGCCGGCCACGGTCTCCTCCACGCTCGCGGTTTTGCGCAGGGAGGCGAGTTTGATCAGCATCGGCAGATTGACACCGGCGATCACCTCCACCCGGCCGCGCCCGGCGGCGCCGTCCGGCGGCCGCGCGTCGATGATGGAGATGGCGAGGTTGGAGGGCGTGCCGCCGAACATGTCGGTCAGCACGATGACGCCCTTGCCCACGTCCACCTTGCCCACCGCCTCCATGATCTCCTTGCGGCGCAACTCCATGTCGTCCTCGGGCCCGATGGAGATCGCGATGCATTGCGCCTGCGCGCCGACCACATGCTCCAAAGCCAGCACGAACTCGGCCGCCAATCGCCCGTGAGTGACCAAAACCATGCCGATCATGAAACTTTGACTCCGACGCCGGGGCTATGCGGTTGATGAGGCGGTTGATGGTGCGAGGCGGCGGCCGCGGCGCGTTCGCGGGCGCGGTGCGAGATCGTCGCCCTCACCCCCTGCTCCGCCAGCCAAGCCCCCAGCAGTTCCACAATGAAGACCGAGCGATGCTGCCCGCCCGTGCAGCCGACCGCAAGCGTCAGATAGCTTTTGCCTTCGGCCTGATAGCGCGGCAGCAAAGGGGTCAGCAATTGCTTGAGGTCCGCGATGAAGCCGGGAAAAGCCGGGTCAGCCGCGATATAGTCCTGAACCGGGGCGTCGCGCCCGTCCATCGGTCGCAGGTCGGCCTGATAGTAAGGATTGCGCAGGAAACGCGCGTCGAACACGAGGTCCGCCTCGCGCGGCAGGCCTTCCTTGTAGGAGAAGGAGACCACGGCGGCGGTCAGCCGCCCGTCCCCTGCGGCGCCGAAGCGGCTGGCCAGAAGGGCGCGCAGTTGGGCCGGGATCAGATTGGAGGTGTCGATCACCCAATCCGCTTCAAGCCTGAGCGGCGTCAGCAGCTCCCGCTCCACCGCGATGCCGTCCACCACCGGACGATCCATCGCCAGGGGATGGCGCCGTCGTGTTTCGGTGAACCGGCGCGCCAGCACCTCGTCCTCGCAATCGAGAAACACCAGGAGCGGCGGCTCGCCGCCGCCGGCGCGCAGGCCATGGATGCTTTCGGCCAGCCCTTCGACGGCGAAACCGCGCGTGCGGCTGTCGATCCCGACAGCGATTGGCCGCGCCAAATCTCCCGCGCCCTCGATGACCGAGGCCAGCAGCGACACTGGAAGATTATCGACCGCCTCGAACCCTAGATCCTCCAGGTTCTTGAGCGCCAGGGAGCGCCCAGCGCCGGACATCCCGGTGATCACCACGGTCGGCTTTGCTCGATTATCCTGCGACAAGGCAGGCTCGCCCTCTCATTGTGTCCGGCGTCACTTATCCAGCAGCGCTTGATTGACCGCAAGCCGCAGTTTCATCACCGCCGACGCCGGCCAGGGATCCAGCCGCAGCGCGGGCAGGCGAACGCTCAGCAGAAGCGTGCTGGCCGGGCTCGGCAAACGCTCGATCGTCTCAGGCCGGGCGAGATCCACGACCAGCGCGACCGGCGCGCGCGCCATCCAGGGCGTCCGCAAGATTCCAACCCCGCGCGCCTCCAGCAACCCGGCGATGGCGGTCGGCGGCGAGGCGAACAGCTTGCCCTCCTCCACCACAAGATCTACGCGATCGTCCGCGATCAACACGCCCCCGGCCTCGATCACCCGCAGGGCGAGATCCGACTTGCCGGAGCCGGAAGGGCCGCGCAGCAGCACCCCGACGCCGCCCATCGCCACGGCCGTGCCGTAAATGTTGAGCCGCTCGCTCACGCCGCCGCCGGCAGCGTCACGGTGAAGCGCGCTCCAATCACCTGGCCAGCCGCGTCTTCGCGGTTCACGGCATGGATGCGGCCACGATGCGCCTCGATGATCTGGCGCGAGATGCTGAGCCCCAGGCCGGAATGGGCGCCAAAGGCTTCGCCTTCCGGGCGTTCGCTGTAGAAGCGGTCGAAGATCGCCTCCTCCTTGCCGGCCGGGATGCCGGGCCCGTCGTCGTCGATAGTCACCACCACGGTCTTTTCCTCCCGAAGCGCGCGGATCCGCACGACGCCGCCCGGCGGGCTGAAGGACAGGGCGTTGTCGATCAGATTGCGGAACACTTGTCCCAATCGATCGCCCAGCCCCTGCACGACCAGCGCGTCGGTCGGATCGGCGGCGAAACGCAGCGCCACGCCGCGCGCCGCGCTCGATTGCGTCTCTTGATGCACTTCAACCATGGCGGCGAGCAAGGGCCGCAGGTCGATTCGCTCGCTGGTGGTGCGGGCCAGCTCGGCGTCCAGCCTTGACGCCTGCGCGATGTCCGTGATCAGGCGATCGAGCCGGCGCACATCCTCCATCATCAAGCCCAAGAGCCGATTGCGCCGCTCCGGATCCTCCAGACGCACCACTGTCTCAGCCGCGCTGCGCAAGGAGGTCAGCGGATTCTTCAGTTCATGGGCGACGTCGGCGGCGAAGCGCTCGGTCGCCTCCAGGCGCTCGAACAGCGCGTCGGTCATCGAACGCAGCGCTGCGGAGAGATCGCCGATCTCATCGCCGCGATGGCTGAAATCTGGGATCGGCGAGCGCTCCTTGGCGATCTGCGCCAGCCCGGCCGCCGCGGCCAACCGGCGGATTGGCCGCGTGATCGTGCCGGCCAGATAGACCGACAGCAAAATCGTCAGACAGAAGGCGGCCAGAAACAGGCGCAGAATGTCGAACCGAACGGCCCGGACCGCCTCGTCCATCTCGACCGAGCGGCGCTCCAGCATCAGCACGCCCAAGACCTGTCGGTAGCGCTGGACCGGCATTGCGACGCTGAACACCAGATGCCCGTCTACGTCGACATAAACCCGAGCGCCAAAATCGCCGCCCAGCGCGACCATCGCTTCGGGAAAGGCCTGGGCCAGCGGCTCCGGCGCGGACTGATAGACCGGGAATGTGTCGCGGCGCGGCAGCGAATTGAACATCCAGTCATAGAACCGAAACAGATAGCGCAAAGGGCCGCGCACGTCCGCGTCGCTCGGGATCGGCGTGATCTGCACATAGCCGGTCGGCCGCAGCAGCAGCGTCGAGTCGGTTACCAGGCGGCCGTCCGCGCCGAACAGGCGGGCGCGCACATCCGCCGGCGCGGCCAACCGGCGCACTAGGATCTGCGCCAGCGTCGGCTCAAGATACAGCGCCGCCGGGTCCGTGTCGTCTACCGCGCCCTCCGCGATCGCGGCGGCGACTAACTGCGACTGCAGGCGCAAGGTCGCCAGTTCGCGCTCGGCCAGCCCATCCTCATACCGGTCCAGCACCAGCAACCCCAGGCCAAGCAGCGCCAGGGCCAGAAGATTGACCGCGAGAACCCGAAGCGTCAGCGGCGAGAAGCGCCGCAGCGGCCGAAGGCGAAACCGCATCATCCCCGGGGGGTCGTTCGCGGCCCCCCGGCGCTAGGCGCCGCCGCCGTAACGATAGCCGACCCCATAGAGCGTCTCGATGTCGGAGAAGTCGGGTTCGACCGCCTTGAACTTCTTCCGGATGCGCTTGATGTGGCTGTCGATGGTGCGGTCATCGACGAAACCGCCGTCGCCGTAGGCGGCGTCAAGCAACTGATCCCGGCTCTTCACATGGCCGGGCCGCTGCACCAGCGCCACCAGGATCAAGAACTCCGTCACCGTCAAGGTCACGGGCTTGCCGTCCCAGAAGCAGGCGTGGCGGGATTGGTCCAGCACCAGCCGACCCCGACGCAGCATCGAATCCTCATTGCGCGGCCCGCTCTCGCGCCGCCGCAGCAGCGCCTTTATCCGCGCCAGCAAAAGGACTTGGCTGAACGGCTTGCGGATGAAATCGTCAGCCCCCAACGCCAGCCCCTGCAGTTCGTCCTCCTCCTCGTCCTTCGAGGTCAGGAAGATCACGGGAATGTCGGTCGTCTTGCGCAGACGCTCCAGAAGTTCGAAGCCGTTCAAGCGCGGCATCTTGATGTCCAGCACGGCGAGGTCGACCGGCTTCGACTGCAAGCCCA
Source organism: Elsteraceae bacterium (assembly GCA_049240905.1). Taxonomy (GTDB): domain Bacteria; phylum Pseudomonadota; class Alphaproteobacteria; order Elsterales; family Elsteraceae; genus JBMLRS01. The sequence continues at coordinate 4,838 of JBMLRS010000468.1, read as the reverse complement.
CCAGGGCCGCCGCGCCGTCCGGATAGCTGCGCACCGAATAGCCTTCCGCCTCCAGCGCCATTGCGACCGAGGCGACGATGTTGCGGTCGTCGTCCACGAGGGCGATGACCGGGGCCGCCAGCCCGCCGACCGGAGAAGCGATTGAAGTAGAAGAAGCCGCGCTGACCATGGGCGTCGTTCCTGTAATGGTTTGTCTCGACAGAGACCTCGGGAGACCCTATCGAACGGGACTATGGCAATTTAACGTCTGACGATGAACAGCCCCACCATACCCGCCTCCGACGACGCTTTGGGCCAAATTCGACGCTTGGCGCGCAGCCTTGACCGCGGCGTGCTCTCGACGCTCTCGGTTCGCCCCGGCGCCGAGGCCTGGCCTTACGGCAGCCTTGTCCTGGTCGCGGCCGACGCCGACGGATCGCCGTTGATGCTGCTGTCCGACCTCGCGGACCACACGCGCAACTTGAAGACCGACTCGCGCGCCTCGCTTCTGCTGGACGGGACCGCCGGGCTCGAGGATCCGCTGACCGGCGCGCGCGCTACCCTGATCGGCCGGGTGGAGCGAACCGAGGAAGGCCGGGCGCGCTTCCTCGCCCGTCACCCGTCGGCCGAACGCTACGCCGGCTTCGGCGATTTCAATCTCTATCGGATGCGGGTGGAGCGCGCGCATATGGTCGCCGGCTTCGGCCGGATCCATTGGATCGACGCGGACCCCGCCCTCCCGGCCCCAGCGCCCCTGACCGAGCGCGAACGCGACATCGTCGACCACATGAATGAGGATCACGGCGACGCGATCGACCTCTACGCGACCGCGCTGCTCGGTCGCGCCGGGGCCGGTTGGCGGATGACCGGGATCGACGCCGAGGGCTGCGATCTTCGGTTGGGTGGGGAGACCGCGCGCCTGGACTTCCCGGAACCGGTGGCGGACGCCGAAGGCGCCCGTGCGTCGTTGGTGCGGTTGGTCAAACAGGCGCGGGGCGCGGCGGCATGATTCTGATCACGGGCGGAGCAGGTTTCATCGGCTCCAATCTAGCGGCGGCCTTGAACGAGCGCGGCGAGACCGACGTCATCGTCTGCGATCGGCTGGGAACTGACGCCAAATGGCGCAATCTCGCCAAGCGGGAATTGGCGGACGTCATAGCGCCTGAAGCCCTCCCGGACTTTCTGACTTCCTCGGTCGGCCGCGCGGTGCGCGCGGTCTTCCACATGGGCGCGATCTCGGCGACCACGGCGACCGACGCCGATCTGGTGGTCGAGACGAATTTCCGCCTGTCTATGCGGATCTGGCGGCATTGCGCTGAGACCGGGGCGACGCTGGTCTACGCCTCCTCCGCCGCGACCTACGGCGACGGCGCGCAAGGTTTCTTGGATCGGGACGACCCTGCGAGCCTCGCCAAGCTGGCGCCGCTGAACCTTTACGGCTGGAGCAAGCATCTGTTCGACCGGGCGGCGATCCGACTGGCTGAGAAAAAGCAAGCGCCGCCCCACTGGTGCGGCTGCAAGTTCTTCAACGTGTTCGGCCCGAACGAGTATCACAAAGGCGAGATGCAGAGCGTCGTGGCGAAGATCACGCCGGAGGCCATCGCCGGAAGGCCCGCGCGTCTGTTCCGCTCCCACCGACCCGACTATCCGGACGGCGGGCAACTGCGCGATTTCGTCTGGGTCGACGACGTTTGCGACGCCATGCTGTGGATGGCGGAAGCCAAGCCGGCCAATGGGCTCTACAATATCGGCAGCGGCGCGGCGCGAAGCTGGCTCGATCTGGTCTCCGCAATCTACCGTTCGCTTGGCGTGGAACCAAAAATAGACTTCATCGACATGCCGGAAGCCCTGAAACAGAATTACCAATATTATACCCAAGCGGACATTGGGAAACTTCGAGGCGCCGGCTATTCAGGCCAAGCAACGCCATTGGAGACCGCAGTTCAGACCTACGTCGCCGACTACTTGACCTTGACCGATCGCTATCGCTGATCGTAGGACACTACCTTGAATGCTTGTCCCGCGCCGCCTTGCGCTAACCGCCATCGGCACACTGTGAAATTTTCAGGTTAGGTTTGTTCCGCAGGCCATTGAAAGATTTCGCGTTCTATGGCTGTATTCTAACGATACGTCGATTCGAAGCCTTGTTCGAAGCGATGTTTTCGAACTGGAGTGTTTCGCGTTGAGACGTATGCGCCCTCTCATTCCGATTGTAGGATTGCTGCTCTCCGCCGCTCTGGGGGGGCTTGCGACCGTCGCTAACGCCCAGGCCCCCCAAGTTCCCAGCCAAGTCCAGCCGGGTCGGCAACCCGACCGCCCCGCGCCGCCGCCGCCCACGGTGGACATGGATTTCACGATCACCGCTCCGCAGCGCGCCCCCGCGCCCGGCGCCGCGAGCGGCCTGCAAATCAAGATTGTCGACATCTCGTTGACCGGCAACACGGCGATGCCGATCTCGGCCTTCGCCGATCTGATCAGCCCGATGGTGAACACCAGCGTCGACGCCAACGCCCTTCTTGGCCTCGCAGAGCAGATCGAAGGCCGTTATCGCGACGCCGGCTACATTCTGACCCGCGTCTTCCTGCCGGCGCAGGCGGTGAGCGACGGTCGGTTCACGCTGCAGGTCGTCGAAGGCTTTATCAAGACCGTCAGCGTCGAGGGCGCGAGCCCGTCCACCGCCTATATCATCAAGCAATTGACCGCGCCTCTGCTGAGCGCCCGCCCCTTGGCCCTGCCGCAGTTGGAGCGCTCCTTGCTCTTGGCGAGCGACATGCCCGGCGTTTCGGCCACGGGCGTCCTGCGCCCAGGCGAGGAAGTCGGCTCAAGCGAGTTGGTCGTCAGCGTCACCGAGCGGCCCTTCGACGTATCGGCCAGCGCCAACAACCGCGGCTCGCGCTTCACTGGCCCCTGGTCGCTGGTCAGCGAAGCGTCGGTTTACAACACGCTCGGCCTAGCGGAGCAGTTGGCGGTGTCAGTCTCCGGCACGCCGGAATTCCGTCAGCAGCGCTACATCGGCTTGCGCTACACGCAACCAACCCCATTCGATGGTTTGGTCGTCGGGGCCGACGCCTCCTACAGCAATGGCAAGCCTGGCTTCACCCTGAAGGCGCTGGACGCGCAGACCGAGAGCCAACGGATCTCGATCCGAGCGCTTTATCCGCTGATCCGATCGCGCGCCAACACGCTGAACCTCGAAACCAGCGTCGCCGCCTCGAAATCGATCGTGCGGTTGCAGGGCGCAGGGTTCAGCCGCGACGACGTGCGCGTGTTTGAAGCGCGCGGCACTTACATCAATCAGGGTTTCTTGGACGGCACGACGCTCTTCACTCTGGCGTTGGGTCAAGGATTGAACATTCTCGACGCCACGCAGGCGGGTCGGCTTCCGGGCGGCGGCGGGGGCGAAGGCCCCGGTCGAGCCGGGGTGAAGCCCGACTTCACCAAAACCAGCTTTGGCCTGCGCCGCGTCCAACCGGTATGGGAAGACCTGAGCCTCTCGATCGACATCACAGGCCAATACGCCATGGACGTGCTGTTCTCGTCGGAACAGTTCGCGATGGGCGGCAGCCGCGTCGGTCGCGGCTATGAGCCCGCTCAATATGTCGGCGACCACGGCCTCGCCGCAGCCACCGAGTTGCGCTACAACATCGCGATTGACGACGAATACATCACCAGCATGCAGCCCTATAGCTTCTTCGACGTCGGGCGCGTCTGGAACAAATCGATCTCGCTGGGCCAGCCGCGCTCCGTCACCTCGACCGGCGCCGGCCTGCGCATCTCCTTCGCCGAAGGATTTTCGGCCAGCATCGAATATGCGGCGGGCTTGGTCGCAGCCCCCGGCCAGCGCGGCCCGCCGAACAAGATTTACCTCGAATTCTCCTACCGGTTCTAGTGAGCGGGCCGCCTGAAGTTCGTTATCGGGCGGAGATTTTCGACACGCCGGATATGACGGCGGCGAAGGAAATCATCCTTCAACCCGAACCGGGACTGGACACGGAGGCGCGGTGGCGTCTCGAGACTGGGTTTCTGGGCGACTGGATG
>JBMLRS010000468.1:0-811 GCA_049240905.1 Elsteraceae bacterium | reverse complement strand
AAACGCCCTCGCTCTGGATTTCGGTTGCGGCGTCGGACGGTTGTCTAAGCTCTTCACCGATCGCTTCGGCGTCGCCGCCCTGGGCGTGGACATCTCCGCCTCGATGCGCGCGATGGCGATCGAATATGTCGGCTCTCCCCGCTTCACCGCCGTCTCGTCGGAGATGTTCTCCAGCCTCGTGCGCGGTGGGTTGAGAGCGGACATCGCGGTCGCGGCCTGGGTGCTCCAGCATGTGTTGGATCTGTCGGGCGAGATCGACCGCCTTTGGCATTCTCTGAAGCCCGGAGGGCTTTTCGTCGTGCTGAACATGCATCGACGCTGCGTCCCGACTACCGTGGGATGGGCGGACGATCACCAAGACGTCCACGCAGCGCTGTTGAGGCGCTTCGAGGGCGTCGCAGACGTTCAGATTCCCTTGTCGGCCTCCGCGCCAGAAGTGCACGCGCAGAAATTTCTGAGAGTCTATCGCAAGGCGGTCGACGCGGGCGGGTGAATCGAGTGAAAAGGAGACGAGAGCTCCGGCCGGCTGGATCTCGCGATCCAGGATTCGCAGCGCGAACGCCAGGGCGAACAAGTGGCGCATTGATGACGACAGTTCCCCAGCTCTTCACCGAACGGCTCCTGTTGCGCGGCTTTCGGCCGGATGATTTCCCGCCTCTCAGCCAGTTCTGGGGCGATCCGGAGACCGCTCGCTTCGTCGGCGGCGCCTGCAATGACGAGGATTCCTGGCGGCGTCTGGCCGCCCTGGTCGGCCAGTGGAGCTTGCGCGGCTATGGCATGTGGGCGCTCGAAGACCGAAACAGCGGCGCCA
>JBMLRS010000467.1:0-2880 GCA_049240905.1 Elsteraceae bacterium | reverse complement strand
TCTCCTCGATCCCGACGCCGCGATACTCATAGACCCGGCGCGGCACCTGCTCCAGACCGGGCAGCAGGGCGGAGGTCTCGGCGCGGCCATGGGTCTCGATGTAGCCCAGCACGACGTCGACTCCGCGCTGCTTCAGGGCGTGCGCCTCCTGGAGCATCCGGAAAGTCTTACCAACCCCGGCGACGGAGCCGATATAGACCTTGAGCCGGCCGCGGCGCGCGCGTTCCAGCAGCTCAAGAAAATCTTCCGGACGGGGGCGCGGTTCCGACATGGCCCTTTCTAGCCCGAGTCGTCCGCCCGCGAAACTGAGGAGGCCCTGATCGCCGACCGCCTCAACTCACCAGCAGCACGCCGATCACGCTGAGCCCAACCAAGGCCGTTCCGATCAGATCGCGTCGGCTTGGCCGTTCGCGCAGCCAGAACCGGGCGATCAGGATGGTGAAGATCAGCTCCACTTGCCCGAGGGCGCGAACATAGGCGGCGTTCTGCATCGTCATCGCCGCGAACCAGCCGGCCGATCCGAGCACGCTCATGATTCCGACGCTCCACGCGCGCGGCCAGACCTTCGTCATGGCGCGGAACTGCCCGGGTTCGCGCAGCGCCAGCCAAACGGTCATCAGCGCCACCTGGAGTCCGGTGATCGTGGCCAGGGTCATGAAGGCGCGCAGCGCCACGTCCCCCTCGGGCAGGGACAGCGAGGCGGCGCGGATCGCGACCCCGGACACGCCGAACAGGCTGCCCGACAGCAGTCCGAGGGCGGCCGCGCGGTCGCTAAGCCCGACGCGCAGTTGCGCGAGGGACAAAGCGCCGGGCGGGGCCGACAGGGCGATCACGCCGACCGCGCCAAGCGCAATCGAGGCCCAGGCGAGGCCTGACAAATGCTCCCCCAGCAAGAGGCCGCCGATGACGGCCGTCTGCACGGCCTCGGTCTTGGAGAAGGCGGTGCCAACCGCGAAATTGCGCAACGAGAGCGCCATGAGCAGAGCGGAGGTCGCAAGGATCTGGGCGATCCCGCCGGTCAGCGCCCAGGCCAGAAAGGTGGCGTCGGGCGTCGGGGCTGTGTCGCCTCGAACCAGCATCAGGCCGAAAAACAGCGCGGCGGCGATCGGGGCCCCGAAGAGATAGCGGACGTAGTTCGCGCCGTTGTTGCTCAACGCCGGCTTCAGCGCTCTCTGCTGCGCCGTTCGCAGGCATTGCAGCAAAGCCGCCGCCACTGTAATGGGGATCCAAAGGTCAAGCATCGTCTCGAATCGGTCCGTGTCTTAGCGTAAACTCGTTCTCACCGACCTGCGTCGCCAATGCGGACAGCGACCGTTTCGATGGTATCATTATGCCCATGCGCGTAACGGTCTTCGCAATGGTTCTGACGGCGACGGGATGGCTCGCGGCGCCGGGGGCGCGCGCCCAGACCCCGACCGACGCCTCCCATGACGGGATCTATGAGGGAACGCTGCGCTGCGAGACGCCGGGAGGAAAGACGCCCGCCACGACCGAGGCGGTCCTCGTCGCGGTGTTGAATGGTCGGGCCCGCTACAACAGCGCGTCGGAGTCCTGGCGCTTGGCGATCTCCCCCGACGGCTCGGTCACCGCGGCCGGCGCGGTTCGAGTGGCGGGCGTCGAGCGTCCGGGCGGTTTCGTAGGGTCGGTGAAGGAAGCGCGGATGCGCTTGGAAGGCCATCGAGGCGGGCGGAGCTGCGTCGGCGAGCTGACGCGGGGGCCTTCGCCGCGCCCCGTGTCCCGCGTCGATATCGGCTATGATCCCGCCGAGCGTCGCCGCGCCCTGGGACGACCGAACAGCGGGCGCGCCGACGCGTTCGTTTGCCCGCCCGTCCCGCCGCCCTCGCAGGATTTGCGGGTCGATGGTTTCTACGCGGCCGACGTCAGTTCCTCGATCATCGATCCGCAGGCCATGGCGCGCTATCGCGACGCGACGGGGCCGCTGGGCGCCTTTCAGGAAGGGCTGACCCGGATCGCCGATCGCGATCTCGCCACTTCGCCGCGCGATCCGGCGCTGGCGGCCTGCGCTCTGAGCTGGCTCGACAGTTGGGCGACCGCGGACGCGCTGCTGGGCCCGCTGGAGAGCCGGCAAAGTCGATATGAGCGAAAGTGGTTCGCCTCCACCGTCGCGCTGGTCTACGCTCAATTGCGCCGTGACGAGACGCCCGGCGCGCCGGATCAGGCGATTCGGATCCAGCGCTGGCTGCGCAGCCTCGCCTACGCCATCCTGCCGGATTACGCGCTGCCCAACACCGACACGGCGCTTGGGCGCATGTCGGCCGGCCGCAACAACCATCTCAACTGGGCGGCGCTCGCGGCGGTGGCGGTCGGCGAGGCGACCCAGGACGGCGCGTTGATCGACTGGGGCTTGTCGCGGGCCCTGGTGGCGTTGCGCGAAGTCGACGCGGAGGGCTATCTGCCGTTGGAGCTGCAGCGGCGCTCGAAAGCGCGTCACTATCATCTCTTCGCGCTGAAGCCGCTGATCCTCATGGCGGAGATCGCGATGCCCGAGGGGATCGACCTCTATAAGGCCGAAGGCGGCGCGATGCATCGGCTGGCGCGGCGATGCCTTACGGGGATCGCCGATCCGTCCGGCTTCATCGACCGCGCCGGCGCGGATCAAGAGTTTTTCCAGCGCGACGCCATGACCGGCAGCGACATCGCCTGGCTGGAGGCCTATGACGCGCGCTTTCCCGCGCCGGATCAGACCGCCTTGCTGGCGAAATACCGCTCGGTCCGAGACCGTCGGCTGGGCGGCGACATGACGCGTCGTTTCAGCCCGCTGTCGCCGCCATAGACGTCGAACTGAGCAGCGCCGCCTCGAAGCTGCTCAGAAAGCCGGAAAGATCGCACAGCTTGCTCTCAGCGACGCGCTGGCGCAGC
>JBMLRS010000466.1:0-1429 GCA_049240905.1 Elsteraceae bacterium | reverse complement strand
CGCGTGCCGCGCGCGCGAAGCCGAAGCCGCGCCGATCGAAAGGGGAGACGTTCACGAGCGGGTCATCCGGGCCGCCGCGACGCCCCCGATCAAGACGACCGCCCCGGACAAGAGCAGCAGCATCACCCCGACGGTCGAGCCCAAGGCGGGATTATGAATCACCAGGAAGGCGTTCGCGATCACCTTCGACATGGTCTTGTAGCCGGCTCCGGTCAGCAGGCTGGGGATCACATAGGCCGAGATCGCCATGGAGAACACGATCGCGCCTCCCGCCACGATCCCCGGCGCGCTGAGCGGCAGGGTCACCTTCCAGAAGCGATAGGCGGGGCCGGCGCCGAGCGTCGCCGCGGCGTCCAACTGCTCCAGCGGGATCTGGCGCAGCGCCGCGAAGATCGGCAGGACCATGTAGGGCATCAGGATCGCGACGCTGCCGAGCAGCAAACCCGTCTCCGTGAAGAGCAGCCGGATCGGCGCGTCGATCAGCCCCGCCCCCATCAGGGTCGCATTGATCGGGCCGTTCGAACGCAGGATCAGGGTCCAGCCGAACGTCTTAACGATGATCGACGTCGTCATCGGCAGCACGATGGCCACCAGCAGCGCCGCTCGAAGGCGCGGACCGCTCGTCGCCATCGCATAAGCATAGGCGTAGCCGAAGCCGAGCGCGCCCAGCGTGACCAGCGCGGCGTAGCGCAGGGTCGCCAAGATCACGTCGCGCTGATGCGCGTCGCCCAGGGTCTTCAGGTAATTGCCGAAGCCGAAACCCTCCGGCCCCTTCAGGCTGCCGAAAAACAGCAAGGCCAGCGGGACGCCGATCGCGCCCAGGAAATAGAGCGCGGCCGGCGCCGCCAGCCAAGCGACAGGGTCAGACCGCCGACCCAGGGTCACGCCACGATTTCGCGGTCAAACCTCTCGATCCAGCGCGCGCGGTTGCTCGACACGAACTCCCAATCCGTATTGAACATCTCCGCCGGCGACAGAATGCCGGCGCCGACCTTCGCCGCCGGATTGGCGGGCGAGTCGAACAGCTTGGCCGCCCACAGCTCCTGAATCGCCGGGCTCAGCATATGGTTCACGAAGGACTGCGCGGCGTCGGACTGCGGCGCGCCTGCGACCAGCGCGATCGCGCTGGGCAATCCGAAAGATCCTTCCTTCGGCGCATTCAGATCGATCGGCACGCCCTCGGCCTTGCGCATTAGGACGTAGGAGGAGATCTCCGCCGGCACGGCGAAGGCCTCGCCCTGCTCCAGCAAGGTCTGCGCCTGCTGGCCGGAGGTGTGGAAGCCCAGCACGTTCGGCTTGATCGCCTTCAGCTTCTTGAAGGCGGCATCCACGTCGTACTGCGCTTCCTGGAACGGTTTGCCGGTCTCCAGATGGGCGGCGACCGTCAGCAGATTGACGGCGCTGGTCAAGCTCATATGCGGCACCATCA
>JBMLRS010000465.1:0-23114 GCA_049240905.1 Elsteraceae bacterium | reverse complement strand
ATCTACGGGCCCGACGGGGTGAAGTTCTACACGCGCAACAAGGTCATCATCAACCGCTGGCCCGATCCGCGCTTCCGTGGCGTCGACCTGGGCTTCCCGCAGAACCGCTGACTCGAGGCCCCATGCAGAACCTCATCGACCTCCTCAAGGCCGAGCGCGCCCAGATACTCCGCGCGCTCCTCCTCCGTACCGAGCTGCGCCACCTCGGCTTCGATCGCGGCGGAAATCACGACGTGGGCGGCGCCTTCCGCCTTCGCCTTGGCCGCCACTTTCTCGGACAGGGCGTTGCCGGTCGCGGCGCTCTCCTCCTCGACGTTGCAGCAATAGAGCACGGGCTTGGCGGTCATCAGCTGTAGACTTTTGACCAGCGGACGGGTCGCGTCGGTCTGCGGCACGGTGCGGGCGGGATGGCCTTCGCGCAGCGCGGCCAGAATCGGGCCGATCACCGCCAGCAGCTCCACCGACTCTTTGTCGCCGCCGCGCGCCTTCTTGGCGATGCCGACCTCCCGGCGCTCCAGGCTGTCAAGGTCGGCCAGCATCAATTCGGTTTCGACGGTCTCGGCGTCGCGGATCGGATCGATCGAGCCTTCGACATGGGTCACGTCGCCGCCGGTGAAGCAGCGCAGCACATGCACGATCGCGTCGACCTCGCGGATATTGCCGAGGAACTGGTTGCCCAGCCCTTCGCCACGCGAGGCCCCACGCACCAATCCGGCGATGTCCACGAACTCCAGCTGGGTCGGGATGATCTTCTGGCTTTTCCCAATCGCCGCCAGCTTGTCGAGCCGCGGATCGGGCACGGCGACGCGGCCGACGTTCGGCTCGATCGTGCAGAACGGATAGTTCGCCGCCTGCGCCGCCGCGGTCGCCGTGAGCGCGTTGAAGAGAGTCGACTTGCCGACGTTGGGCAGGCCGACGATGCCGCAATTGAAGCCCATGAATGTTTGCTTTCAGTCAGCCAGCCGATGGAGCGGCATGGTCATGCAGTGCGCGCCGCCGCCGCCGGCGGTGAACACGGAGAGGTCGGGGTCCAGCACGGTCAGGCCATGGGCCCTGAGGCGCCGGTTGAGATCCACGCTGCCGCTCGGGCTCAGCACCCGGTCGCCGCCCAGCGCCAGGAGATTGCAGCCGAGCTGCATCGCGTGCTTGTAGGGGACCGGCTCAATCGCGATCTGGCGGTCGCGCAGCCAGCCGAGGAAATCCTCCTCCAGAACGTCTTCGCAGGCGACCGCCAACCGGTCGGTCACCATGCAGAACAGCACGTCCAGATGCAGGAAATGCTCGTCGATCGGCTGCAACCGCACGTCCCAGCCCTGGGCGCGCAGCCAGCCTGCGAACTGCTCCGCCCCGCGCGGATTGGTGCGCGCGGCGCTGACGCCGACCACGCAGAGGCCGGGGCGAATGATGTGGATGTCGCCGCCCTCGAAGGTGCCGACCGTGCCCATCTTCCACATCGGTATGCCGACGCGCGCGTAGAACTCCAGAACCGCCGCATATTCGCCGCGGCGCTCATGGCGCGCGAGCAGGGTCAGGGTCGCGCCCCAGGGGGTCATCTGGCTCGAATCCCGGGTGTAGACCTGATAGGGCAGCTCCGCGTCCGGGATCAGATAATGGCGGCGGACGCCGGCCTGATCGAGCGCGGCCTCCATCTGCTGGAACTGATCTTTCAGCGCCTTGGCGTCGGCCTGCGCGCCGCTGGCGAGCGTATGCTCCGCGACCGTGTTCGACGGGATGTAGCGGTAGTGATCGGGCCGGCAGAGCAGCACGTCGGTCAAGGTTCCGGTCTCGGAGCTGACGCCCCACGGGTTGATCGTCATGCGGTTGACTCCGGTTTAGGCTCGGCCGGGGCGGCCGGCGGACGCGGCGGCTTCGGCTTGGGCGGGTTAAGCGTGACGGTGACCTTGTTCTGGAACGCCTGCTCGTCCGTGCCCATCAGCAGGGGGGCGGCGTCCGACACGGCGTCCAGCAGCGCGTCCAGCCATTGCCGCTCGCCGGAGGTGAAGTTGCCCAGCACCCAATGCAGCACGGCGTTCTTGTCGCCGGGATGGCCGATGCCGAGGCGCACGCGCCAGTAATCCGGGCCCAGATGGGCGTCGATCGAGCGCAGACCGTTATGGCCGCCATGGCCACCGGCGCGCTTCACGCGCAGCTTGCCTGGCGGCAGATCCAGCTCGTCATGCAGAACGATGACGTCCGGCTGCTCCAGCTTGTAGAAGCGGGCTGCGGCGCCGACGGAGCGGCCGCTGTCGTTCATGTAGGTTTCGGGCTTCAGCAGCAGAACCCTGTGCACGCCCAGATTGCCTTCCGCCATCAACCCATGGAAGCGCGAGGTCTTCCATGGGCTGAAGCGGTGGCGTTCGGCGATCCGATCGACCGCCATGAAGCCGATGTTGTGGCGCTGACCGGCGTGGCCGGGGCCTGGGTTTCCCAGCCCGACGATCAGGCGCATCGACTCAACTACCTATTAAGAGGCCGCGCCGGCGGCCTCGCCGACGATCGGCGGCACGATGGTCGCGACCGTGAAGTCGCGGTCGCTGATCACCGGCTTGGAGCCGGCGGGCAGCGCGATCATGCTGATATGCACGCTGTCGCCGATGTTCAGGCCGTTCAGATCGACGGTCAGCGATTCCGGGATGTCGGTCGCGCGGCAGATCATCTCCACCTCGTGACGCACCACGTTCAGCATGCCGCCGCGCTTGATGCCCGGGCTGCGGTCGGAGTTGATGAAATGCACGGGGATCTCAACGGTCACCGTGCTCTCCGCGCCGACGCGCAGGAAATCGACATGCATCGGCCGGTCGGTGACCGGGTCGAGCTGGACGTCGCGCGCCAGCACCAGGTGGCTTTCGCCGCCCAGCTTCAGGTCGATCAGGTGGTTGAAGAAGCCGGCCTTGTTCAGCTCCTTGATCAGCTCCTTCGGAGCGACCGAAACCAGGATGGGGTCCTTCTTGTCGCCATAGATCACGGCCGGCACGCGGCCGTCGCGACGAGTGGCCCGGGCGGCCCCCTTTCCGGCCCGGTCGCGCGCTTCCGCGCTCATCGAAATAATCGTAGCCATCTTTTCCTCTTTTACTGCTCAGTAGCAAAATGGGCGCGACCTCCAGGGGTGTCGCTACCCGGTGAAAGCCTGTTCCTAATCGAACAGGCTGGAAACGGATTGTTCTTCGGAGACCCGGCGGATCGCCTCGGCCATCAGCGGCGCGATGGTCAATTGCCGGATCTTGGAGGCGTTGCGCATGGCCTCGGTCGCCATGATGCTGTCGGTGGTGACCAACTCGTCCATCGGGCTCGCCATGACGCGGGCGACCGCGCCGCCGGACAGCACGCCGTGGCTGACATAGGCTGAGACGGAGATCGCGCCGGCGCGCTTCAGGGCTTCGGCCGCGTTGCACAGCGTGCCCGCGCTGTCGACGATGTCGTCGATCAGGATGCAGCGCCGGCCGGCGACGTTGCCGATGATGTTCATCACTTCGGAGACGCCGGCGCGCTCGCGCCGCTTGTCGATGATCGCCAGATCCGCGTCGAGCCGCTGGGCGATGATGCGCGCGCGCACCACGCCGCCGACGTCCGGCGAGACGATCGCCAGCTCTTCGCCGCTCGCGCTCACGGTCTCGCGGATATCCTTCACGAAGACCGGCGCGGCGAACAGATTGTCGGTGGGAATGTCGAAGAAGCCCTGGATCTGACCCGCATGCAGATCCAGCGTCAGGACGCGGTGGGCGCCGGCCTTGGTGATGATGTCGGCCACCAGCTTGGCGGAGATCGGCGTGCGCGGACCCGACTTGCGGTCCTGACGGGCGTAGCCGAAATAGGGGACGACGGCCGTGATGCGCCGGGCGGAGCCGCGCTTCAGCGCGTCCAGCATCACCAGCAGCTCCATCACATTGTCATTGGTCGGGAAGGCGGTCGGCTGAATCACGAACACGTCCTCGCCGCGGACGTTCTCGTGGATCTCCACGAAAATCTCCATGTCGGAGAAGCGCTTCACGCTGGCCCGGGTGAGGGGCAGGTTCAAAACCGCGCAGATCGCCTCGGCAAGGGGACGGTTGCTGTTACCGGTCAAGATCTTCATGGAGCAAACCGTGCCGCCCTGCAGCCGCGAGGGCGTTTTCTAAATGACAAACAGATGGGAAACGACCAAAGACGCCAGAACGCCGCGCCTGATCAGACGCGTCGACCGAGGCCAAAGCGCGCGGACCATATCAATCACCCCCGGCGGTGTAAACTTTAGAGTCATAACAAAGGCCTACTTCTTGGCCCGGCGCGCCCGTTCGATGAGATCGACGACGCCGTCGAGCGACGCTTCGGCGACGATCAGGGCGGTTTCCCCCCAGCGCGACTCCAGCAGCCGTGCGGGAACCTCGTTCTCCAGCTTCACCACGCCGACCTCGCTCCCATCGCTTTGCTGCACCAGCCAGGAGATCGACACGCGGCGTTGCCCATTCGGCTGAATCGCCCCGGTGGTGACCGTGCCGACCACGCGGATGGCGCCGGGCAGCATCATCGCGGGGTCGGTGGTCGCCGTCACGCCGCGCAGCTTGAGCACGGATTCGAGCGCGCGCGGCAGCGCCGCCGCGCCGTCGCCGGGCGGTTGGCCCAGCAGGGTCGGGATGGCGACGCCGATCAACTGGGGTTTGCCCGGTTCGGTGGGAGCCGCGAGCGGATCGCGCAAGAAGGGCGTCAACGCCTCGGCGGTTCTGGCGGCGAACGCCTTCAAGTCCGGGCGGTCGCGCGAGGTCCGGTCGATCAGTTCGGTCTCGCCCAGGATCGATCCGTCGGCCGCCTCCAATCGCCAGCGGACGCCGATGTCCATCTGGTCGAAGCCGGTGGGTTGGCTGGCCGCCGCCCCGCGCAGCCGGTAGGTCGCCCGATTGATCCGCACTTGGCTGTTCGCGATGGAGAAGGCGATGAACTCGCGCTCGCGCAGCGCTTCGGCGACCGCGTCCGCCAGATTGGCGTCCAACGGCGCGTAAAGCCCGCTCGGCGCGTCGACGATGATGCCGGGCCCATCGCGCAGCAGAACCTCCGGCGGTCGTTCGCCGGGCAGGCTGCGGAAAGGCTGCGGCAAAGGCTGGCAGGCCGCGGCCCAGATCAGCAGAAGCGCCAGCAGCCCGCAGCGAATCACAACATGCATGTGGCGAGGGCGCCGAGCATCAGAAAGAAAAAGAAGATGATCAGATGTGGCATGTCAGACGAGCGCGATGCAGGAGACCTGACGACCATAATCCCGCCCGCCGGCCAGGGTCTCCCGTCGATAGCTGAACCAGAGATCGGGCGAGGCCAAAGTGTCCGCCGCCAGCCGTTCGACCGATTTCAGGCCAAGCTTGCGCGTGCGCGCCAGGAGATAGGCGGACAGATCGAAATGCGGCTTCGCGTCCGGCGTCGGGCGGTGGAAGAAGGCGTCGTCCGCAGGATCGGCGTCGAGGAAACGCTGCCGGAAATCCTCCCCTACTTCATAGGAGGCGGCGCCGATGCAAGGGCCGATCACCGCGGCGATCCGCTCCGGCCGGGCGCCGAGGCCGACCATCGCCTTCACCGTGGCGTCGACCACGCCGCCGAAGGCGCCGCGCCAGCCCGCATGCGCCGCGCCGATCACGCCGGCCTCGGCGTCGGCGAGCAGCACCGGCGCGCAATCGGCCGCGAGCACGCCCAGACCAATCCCTGGCCGAACGGTGACCATGGCGTCGGCCTTGGGCGCCTCCATCCGGTTCCACGGCGTCTCCACCACCATCACGTCGGGGCTGTGGATCTGATGGACGGTGAGCAGCTTGTCCGCCCCGACGGCGAGACGCCGAGCCACCCGCGCACGGTTCTCCGCCACCGCTTCGGTCGCGTCATGGGAGCCGAAGCCGCAATTGAGCGTGCTGTAGATGCCCGTGCTGACGCCGCCTTGCCGACCGAAGAAGCCGTGGCGAATGGAGTCATGGTCAAGCGAGGAATGCGTGAGAGGCGTCATGCGGGAAAGCCGGGGGGCGGAGGATGACCCGGAGGCAGGATCGCCAGGGCCTTGAACAGAGTGCCCATCGCGGCCGGATCAATCAATCGGATCATGCCCGCGCGCAAAGAGCGGGCGACGTCCGGCCGGGCGTTGCGCATCAACTGCTCGGTCCGCTCGACCAATCCCAGGGCGCGCAGCAAGGCGCCTTGCGGGATCGGCCCGAAGACCGCCGCGCCGACGCCGCGCGTGACCCTCGCCAGGGCGGCGAAATCGACGTGGGCGGTGAGGTCGGCGCTTCCAGGGTCCGCCAGCGCGTCCTGCGCGCGATGGCCGCGCACGGCTTGCAGGGAGTCGCCCAGCGCGCCCTCCTCCCCGTAGTCGATGATCAGCGCGGCGGAGTTTCCCTGCGCCGCGCGCCTGCCGAGCGACGCCGCGATCGACTCGCCCGCCAGGCATCGCTCCAGAATCGCGCCGGGCTCAGCCTCACGATCCACCATGACGACCTCGGCGTCGACGAAGACGAAACGATCCTTCGCGTCCAAGCCGACGCGTCGATTGCGCCATCCCGCGTCGCGACGGATCGCCTGGTCGATCGGCAGCGCGTCAAAAAACTCGTTGGCCAGGAAGATCGCCGGCCCCGGCGGCAGTTGCGCCAGATCATCGAGCCAGACGGCGCCCTGCCCCTCCAGCCGCGAGGCTTGGGCCGCGCGAAGAACCGGGCTGATCTCGATCAGATGAGGGGTCAACGCGGCGCGGAACTCCGGGGCCATCTTGCCGATCGCGCGCAACGCGTCCGCCATCAGCGCGCCGCGGCCGGGGCCCAACTCAACCAGCATCATGGGCGTCGGGGCGCCCAGGCCGCGCCAGACCTCCGCGCACCAGAGCCCCAGCAACTCCCCGAAAGCCTGGGTGATCTCCGGCGCGGTGGTGAAGTCGCCTGCGGCGCCGAAGGGATCGCGGGTCATGTAATAGCCTCCCTCCGGATCGGCGAGGGCGGCGGCCATGAAATCGGCGAGCGGGATCGGCCCTTCGGCGCGGACGCGCGCCGCGAGGCGCTCGGCCAGCGCGGTCACGCCGAAACGGGCGGCCGGATCAAGGCCCGGCGCACGAACCACATGCCCGCCAGCAGCATCGGCAAGGACAACAGCTGCCCCATGGTCGCTCCGGCGAACAGGAAACCCAGATGGGCGTCCGGCTGGCGGAAGAACTCCCCCACCACCCGCGCCGCGCCGTAACCCATCAGGAAGACGCCGATCAAGAGGCCGGGACGGCGTCGCCCGCCGCCCCAGACCACCAGGGTCATCAGCGCGAACAGCAGCAATCCCTCAAGGCCCGCCTGATAGAGCTGGCTGGGATGGCGCGGCTCCGGCCCCGCGTTCGGGAAGACCATCGCCCAGGGCGCGTCCGAGACCCGCCCCCACAGCTCCCCGTTCACGAAATTGGCGATCCGGCCGAAGAACAAGCCGATCGGCGCGGCGCAGGCGATCAGGTCGCCCAGCACGAACAGCGGAACGCCGCGCTTGCGCGAGAACAGCAGCACGGCGGTCATCACGCCCAGGAAGCCGCCGTGGAACGCCATGCCGCCCTGCCAGACGACGAAAATCTCCAACGGATTATGCAGAAAATAGAGCGGCTTGTAGAACAGCACGTAGCCGAGCCGACCGCCAAGCACGATGCCGAGCGTCGCCCACATCGCGAAATCGTCGATCGCCAGCTTGGCCACCGTCGGCTGGCTGCGCCCCAGCCGCGCGGCCCAGCCCCAGCCCAGCAGGATGCCGACCACATAGGCCAACGCGTACCAGCGGATCGCCAGGGGTCCGATCGCCACGGCGACCGGGTCGATCTGCGGAAAGACGAGCGCGAAGGTCATGGATCGGCGGTATAGCGGTCGGCCAGGGTCCGCGCAATCGCGCCGCCGCGGCCGCCCTTCGACGCGCGCATTGCAATTGATCGCGCGTGACGCCATTTTCCGGCCAGCGAGACACTGCAAGGACGGCTTCGCCATGCCAGCCGATAACAGATTTTTTGAAGACATGGCTCGCGTCGCCACCGGCGCCGCCGGCGCGCTCGCCGGGTTGCGCACGGAAGTCGAGGCGATGGTGCGCCAGCGCATGGAGAAGATCAGCGCCGACCTCAATCTGGTCGGCCGCGAGGAATTCGCCGTCGTCGAAGCCATGACCGCCGAAGCCCGCGGCGCCCAGGAAGACCTCGCCGCGCGTGTGGACGCGCTCGAAGCCCGGTTGGCCGCGCTCGAGGCCGCCGCCAAACCCAGGGATTCCGGGTCCGGCGAAGGCGCGTCTTGAACCGCCGCGAGATTTCGGCACTCTAAACTTATGTGGACGATTCGCGTGGCGCCACAACATCCGGGGCTGCAAGACCCTGGGCAAGAGGGGTTTGGCGCCCGCTAGTCTCTTCGTCGCGGAGATCGACGTGATGACGACTATACTGGAAACCGAGATCGAGACCGCATCCCACCCCCTCGATCTGGTCGAGGACGTGGTTTCCGCCAACGAATGGCCTTTCGACCGCCCCGCCGATGACGAGTTGCTGGCCGAAGTCACGGGCCGCTTCTGCGACCTGCGGCTGTTCTTCGTCTGGCGCGAAGACTTCAACGCGATCCACTTCACCTGCGCCTTCGACGCCCGCGTCCCGCCGCATCACCGCCGCGAGATTCATGAGCTGCTGGGCATGGTGAACGAGAAGCTTTGGCTCGGCCACTTCGAACTGGCGTCGGACGACGGCGCGCCGATGTTCCGCCACACCCTGCCGCTGCGCGGCGTGCCCGGCCCCGCGATCGAGCAGATCGAGGACATGCTGGAGACCGCGCTGAGCGAATGCGACCGGTTCTTCCCCGCCTTCCAGTTCGTCAATTGGGGCGGCAAGAACGCCGAGGAGGCCTTCAAGGCCGCGATGTTTGAAACCATGGGCGAGGCCTGAGCCGATGACTGGATCCACGCTTAGCGCCGCTTCGGTTTTGCTGGTCGGCGCCGGCAAAATGGGCGGCGCGATGCTGCGCGGCTGGGTCGACCGCGGACTTTCGCGGGGCGTCGTGATCGAGCCGGGCGGGTCCGCGCTGCCTGACCCCGCGCCCAAGGGACTTGTCCAGATCGCGTCGGCCGATCAACTGCCCGCCGACTTCAAGCCCGACGTGGTGGTGCTGGCGGTGAAGCCGCAGGTGATGGAGCAGGTCGCCCCATCCTTCCGCCGCTTCGCCGACGCGGGCGCGGTGATCGTCTCCATCGCCGCAGGCAAGACGATCGCCGGTTTCGAGAAGCATTTCGGGACGGGCGCCGCGATCGTGCGCTCGATGCCCAACCTGCCAGCCTCGATCGGCCAGGGCATCACCGTCGCCTGCGCCAACGCCAGGGCCTCTGCCGCGCAGAAGGAATTGGCGACCGAGCTGCTGGGCGCCTGCGGCGAAGTTGCCTGGGTGTCGGATGAATCGTTGATTGACCCGGTCACCGCCCTGTCCGGCGGCGGCCCGGCTTACGTGTTCCTGTTGATCGAGGCGCTGGCGGCCGCGGGCGAGAAGCTGGGCCTGGCCCCGGAACTGGCGATGCGGTTGGCGCGGGTCACGGTCGCCGGCTCCGGCGCGCTGGTCGCTCATTCCGATCTGCCGGCCGCCGATCTTCGCAAGGCGGTCAGCAGCCCAGGCGGCACGACTCTCGCCGCGCTGGGCGTGCTGATGGCCGACGACGGCGTTCAACCGCTCTTTGACAAGGCTCTGGCCGCCGCGACGAACCGCGCCAAGGAGCTTGCTTCTTGAGCAGCGTGGAGCGGGTGCGCGCGGCGCTCGCCGCGCGCGGGATGGAAGATCGGATCCAGCGCTTCTCGGAGACCACCAAGACCTCCGCGGACGCCGCGGCGGCGATCGGCTGCACGGTGGCGCAGATCGCCAAATCCATGGTGTTTCGCAGCGCCCACGGCCGCTGCGTGGTGGTGCTGACCAGCGGCGTGAACCGAGTGGACGAAGCCGCCGTCTCGGCCGTGGTGGGGTCCAAGGTCGGCCGAGCCGATCCTGAGTTCGTGCGGTCGGAGACCGGCTTCGCCATTGGCGGCGTCAGCCCGGTCGGGTTGACGGAGGGAGCGCGGCCCCTATTTCTGATCGATCGCGATCTGCTCGCCTTCGATCGAGTATGGGCGGCGGCCGGCGACGCGAACAGCGTCTTCGGCCTGACCCCGGACGAGTTGATTGCGTTGACTGACGCAACCCCCGCCGACATCGCCAAACGCTGACCATGATCAATGACGAATTCCTAGACGCCGCCTTCGCCGCCGCCGGCCAAGACGGGTGGAGACGCTTGCGCGCGCCCTCCCTGCTCGACGCCGCCTTCAAACGCGCCGACAACCGCCTGATCGGCGACGACGCCGGAGCCGATCAGCCGATGCGCGATCGCTTGTTCGATCTGACGATGCGGCATCTTGAAGCGCTCGTCCCGCTGCGGTCCGGACTGAAGGCGTTGCTCGACCCGCGGCGCGGCGATCCGGTCGCCAGCCTGGCCTCCGGCCCGATCCTTCGACGCTCCATCCGCGCGATCCTCACGGCCGCGGGCCTGTCGCCGAACGGCCCTAACGGGATCCTGCGCGGCATCGGCATGACCGCGATCTATTTGGCCGCCTTCCGCGTTTTCCTGAACGACGAAGGCCCGGATCTGGGCGCGACCATGGCGGAGTTGGATCGACGCATCACGCAGATCGAACCCTGGGCGGAGCGATTGAATCGCGGCGGCGTTTTTGTGCAGTGCAAAAAAGATCATTGACGGACGAAAACGACCGTATTAAGTCACGTCTAGTTTTGTGCACTGCAGCAAAGCGCCCGCCACCGCAACCGGAGAAACCCCATGGCCGCTCAGAAGAATCCTTTCCTCGACCTGGACGTCAGCAAGTTCATGGACGCCAGCAAGATGCTGGCTGATTTCAAGTTTCCCGGCGTCGACATGGAGAAGGTCGTTGCGGTGCAGCGCAAGAATGTCGAGGCGCTTACCAGCGCCAACCAGACCGCGCTGGAAGGCATCCAGGCGATCGCCAAGCGCCAGAGCGAGATCCTGCGCTCGATGATCGAAGAGTCGAACAGCGCGCTGAAGGCGATGATGGAGCAGGGCTCGCCGGAGGAGAAGATGTCGAAGCAGGCCGATCTGCTGAAGACCTCTTTCGAGAAGACCCTCAGCCACATGCGCGAGCTGTCGGAAATGGTCGCCAAGTCGAACCGCGAAGCTTTCGATGTGATCAACTCCCGCGTCACGGAGAGCCTGGACGAGATCAAGTCGCTGATGCCGGCGGCGACGGCGCCCGCGAAGAAGTCCTCGAAGGCGTAAGACTTTGTCGGCCGAGCAGACCGTCCCCGGACTGATCTCCTGGGAGGACTTTGCGAAGGTGGATATCCGGGTCGGCCGCGTCGTCGCGGCCGAACCCTATCCTGAAGCGCGCCGCCCGGCGATCAAACTGACCGTGGATTTTGGTCCGGAGATTGGTCTGAGGCGCTCTTCAGCGCAGCTCACCGTGCATTACACGCCGGAGAGCTTAGTCGGCCGCCACGTCGCGGCCGTTGTCAATTTTCCCAAGAAGCAAATCGGCAAGTTCTTGTCCGAAATTCTTGTTCTGGGCTTTCCGGACGAGAACGGGGCGGTCGTGCTGATCACGCCGGATCAATCGGTGCCGCTCGGCGGACGGATGTTCTAGACCAGGATCCGCTCAGCTTGAAGCGGATCTCGTTCATAACATCATGAAAAACGTCGAGCTTTTGTCTTTTCGCGGCTCAGACTGAGTTGAAGACGCCCTAAAGCGGCCGCTCCAGCGCGACCGAGACCTGGCTGAAGCCCATCTGCTCATACAGTTTGATCGCCCCCACATTCTCCGTGATGGCGGCGATCCGGGCGGTCTTCAGGCCTCGGGCGCGGAAGCGGGCGAGCAGGCCGTTCAGCAGATCGCGGCCGATGCCTTTGCTGCGCCAGGCCTCATGCACCACTAGGTCGGAGACATAGCCGGTGCGGCGCGCCTCCAAGGTGAGGGACAGGTCGCCGGAGAGGCTTTCATAGCCGATGCCGACGCCGACCAGGACGCCGCCCTGCTCCGCCACCAGCACCACGCCCTTGCCTTCATCGACCATCTTCTGGCCTTCCGCCCAGATTTCCTCGGCGGCGACTTCGGGCGCGGATTTGCGCTTGGGTTGATGCGCGGCCTCGACCGCCTGGAGCTGGGCGAGCAGCACCTTGATGGCGGGAACGTCGGCGGCGGTGAAGGGTCTGATGTCTGGCATAGCTTACTCTCGATGGCTCAGTCGGGCATCAAGACATAGCCTTGCCCACGAACAGTTTGTAAATAGCGAGGGAATTTCGGATCGATCTCGAACTTGCGGCGCAAGCGGGTGACCTGGACGTCGATCGTGCGGCCAAAGCCGGTGGCGAAGCCGGCGGCGGTGAGGTCGTCGCGGGTCACGGTGACCCCCGGGCGTTCGGCCAGGAAGGCCAATAGGCTGGCTTCGCTTTGAGTCAGATGCACCGGCTCGTCGTCGAGCAGAAGAAGGTTACGATGCGGATCGAAGCTGTAAGCCCCGAGCCGCACCAGCGCCGGGCGCTGCGGCGGCGCCGGAATCGCGAGCGCCGAACGCTTCAGAATGGTGCGGATGCGCAGCACCAGCTCGCGCGGCTCGAAAGGCTTGGCCAGATAATCGTCCGCGCCGGCCTCAATCCCGGCGATGCGATCCTAGACCTCGGAGCGCGCGGTGAGCAGCAGGATCGGGATCGAGGAGCGGGCGCGCAGGCGACGGGTGAAGGCGACCCCGGACTCGCCGGGCATCATCACGTCCAACACGATCAGGTCGAATTGCAGCGTCTCAAGATGGCCCTCCGCCGAGGCCGCGTCCGCCGCGGTGGTGACCATGAAGCCCTGATCGGACAGGTAGCGCTGCAACAGCCCGCGCAGACGATCGTCGTCGTCGACCACCAGCACCAGGGCTTCCGAAGCGCCGGGCTGCGGAGCCGCGGGCTCTAACAGGTCCGACGCCGCCGCCATGGCGGGGCTCAGGCCGTCTCGAACGGCGACGGGATGCCGAGATTGCGAAGCTGATCATTCAAGGTGATGACCAACTCCTCGCGCGCCTCTGGCGTGTTCGCCCCTTCGAGATAGCGATCGACGAAGTCCGGCCGGTTCAGATAGTGGCGCACCAGCGCCTTAGCGCGGTTCAGATTCTCGCCGGGGATGAAATGCCCTTCCAGGCACAGCACGATGACCTGCTGGGCTTTGCGCGCGGTGGACGCGTTCTGGCGATCGATGATCGCGAAAAGCTTGGATTGCTGGATGAAGGAGGCCTGGATCTGGGCCAGCTTCAGCGCCAGGCTTTGTTTCATCGGCATGCTCAGCGCCGAGGTCGCGACGGCGCGGTATAAGGTCGCCGCCAGCTTCAGCTTGTGGGCTGGCGACCCCTCGCCCTGCAGCAGACGGCGATCGAAATCGACGTCGTTCATGTATCGGTCGATGGCGCTTTCGACGACTTTACGGTTCGCCTGCCCGAAGGTCACCGCATACATCTCGAAAAGCACGATCAGACGATCGGCGACGGAGGCCGCGCCACGCAGATAGTCCGCGATCCCCTCCGCGCTCAACAGCCGACCCATGCGCTTGTCGATGAAGTCCAGCGCGCGGCGCCCGCCCAGCACCTTGTCACCTTGCTTCAGTCGATGCAGCAGCCCGTAGGTCGCCTTCAACTCGATCATCAGCTCCGGGGAGTTGATCGGGTTGCGGCTGGCCAGATGCTGCAGGATGGCGGCTTCGATCGCCGCGCGCAGGATCGGCATGTCATGACGCCGCAACAGCGCGTTGATCGCCTCCGTGGCCGGCGGCGGCGTGATCTGGCGGCGGTCGGGGTAATCGCCGCGATAAAGCTCAGCCAGATCATCCACCCTGACTTCGATGGCGACGCTGCGGCCGAACATGGCCTCCTGCGCCACTTCGCTGGGAATGCACTCAGCCAGCAGCTCATCGACGAAATCGATGTCCTTGGTGCCTTCCAACTCTCGCGCCAGGGAGACCAGTTTCTCCAGCTTCGCGATCCAGATCCGCGAGCCGGCCAGATAATCGGTGATCGTGCGATAGACGCGATAAGGCAGCAGGTCCGGCGAGGACGTGGCGCGGATCTGCGCAAGCGTCGCGCGCGCCATACCTTCCTTAAGGGGAATCAGCGGTTCGGACTGCTCGATCTCGCGCACTTTCAAGACGAGCTGGTCGATCGCGCCCTGCAGTTCGCGCTGGCGGGCCTGCCAGGGCATCCCGGACGGGGCGGCCTGCATCTTCGAGATCCGCTCGATCACGTCGCGCAGCAGCGTGCCGGCGCCGTCGATGCGGGTGTGGTTGCGCGCGGAGAAAATGACTTCCGTCGGCGTCAGCACCATCTGGTCCAGGAAGCCGCGGCACAGGTTGCCGATCAGACCGCGGGAGCCGGATTGAAAGAAATCTTCCGCCGTCCGGCAGACGACCAGCCGCGACGCGCCGTCATCGGCGGGATTGGAGGCCCCTTGAGGACCGGCGGCGAAGGCGGTGGACGACATTCCGCCTCGACTAGGAGCGCCAGCGCGTGGCTGACGGCGGGGTCAAAACAGAAGCCGGCTCGGACCCGGCGACGAGATGAAATAATTCCATAGCTAACCATACTCGACCGCATCGCCAGGGTCGAGCCTGAAGGGTCTTTTTTCAAGCCTCTACACGCGATTCCTCGCATTCGCGGCGACGATGTTTTCCAGGGATATAATGTCTAAAATGTGGTTTATCCAGGAGGGCCGGCGCGTCGAAAGCGGCGGCGGTCATCTTCATTGATCATGCCCAGCAGGACTTTGCGAAACCCCTCGACCGCCGGCGCGCCAGCGTCGCGGTAGGCGCGACCGATTAGCGCGCGCTGATTTTCCGACAACAACCGCTCCAATTCCATCCCCTTCTCGGTCAATTCAAGAAGCCGTTGGCGGCGATCGCGCTGACCCGGCTTCTGGACGATGTAATCCTGCCGCACCAACTGCCCGAGCACGCGCGACAGCGACTGCTTGGTGATGCGCAAGATCGCCAGAAGCTCGGTCACCGTGATCTTCGGATGACGGCCGACGAAATAGATCACCCGATGATGGGCGCGGCCGAAATCCCACCGCGCGAGGATGGCGTCCGGCTCCGCGGTGAAATCCCGATAGGCGTAAAACATCAACTCGATCCCCTGGCGCAGATCCTCGTCGCGCAGGAACAGCTGGCTGAAGCCGGATTTTATGTCAGTCATGTTGACTCATCTTGACCATAATGGTAAGTCTACCCTCAGTTAAACGACATAATATTACCCTAAACGCCGAACAAAGGCGAACACGCCCTGATCTGTGAGGAATACGCCATGTCTCTGATCCCCTTCGACGACCGCGACGGCCATATCTGGCTTGACGGTAAACTGGTTCCCTGGCGCGACGCCAAGCTGCATGTGCTGAGCCACGGCCTGCACTATGCATCCTGCGTGTTCGAGGGCGAACGCGTCTATGACGGAACCGTCTTCAAGCTCACCGAACACAGCCAGCGCCTGATCGATTCGGCGGCGCTGCTGGATTTCGAGATCCCCTACAGCCTGGAGGAGATCGACGCGGCGACGCGCGCGGTGGTGGCGGCGAACGGCATCGTCGACGGCTATGTCCGGCCAGTCTGTTGGCGCGGATCGGAGATGATGGCCGTGTCGGCCCAATTGGCGAAGCCGCGCCTGGCGATCGCGACCTGGAGCTGGCCGTCCTACTTCTCGCCGGAAACCCGGCTGCAGGGCATCAAGATGACGATGGCGAAATGGTCGCGGCCGGCGCCGACCTGCGCGCCGACCCGCAGCAAGGCGGCCGGCCTCTACATGATCTGCACGCTCAGCAAGCACGCCGCGGAGAAGGACGGATTCCAGGACGCGCTGATGCTGGACTATCGCGGTCAGATCGCCGAAGCGACCGGGGCCAATGTGTTCTTCGTGATCGACGGAGCCCTGCACACCCCCGCTCCCGATTGCTTTCTGGACGGCATCACGCGCCGCACCGTGATCGATCTGGCGCGCGCGCGCGGCCTCCGGGTGATCGAACGCGCGATCCACCCGGAAGATCTGGCGCAGGCGACCGAGATGTTCCTGACCGGAACCGCCGCGGAGGT
Source organism: Elsteraceae bacterium (assembly GCA_049240905.1). Lineage (GTDB taxonomy): Bacteria > Pseudomonadota > Alphaproteobacteria > Elsterales > Elsteraceae > JBMLRS01. The sequence goes on along the minus strand of JBMLRS010000465.1, from coordinate 7,036 downwards.
GACCCCAGTCGCCAGCCTGGACGCCCATCGCTTCACGGTTGGCGCGATCACCCGCGGGTTGGTCGCCGATTATGAAGCGATCACCCGCGGCCGCTACGTCAAGCCAGCCTTGGCCGCCGAATAGCGATCGACGCTGATCCGCGCCGGCGCGGCGGCCGCGACGGTCAACCGCGCCGGATGCCGGACACGAAGCTCTGCACCTCAACCCGCAGAGTCTCCGCCTGATCGGCCAGCGCGCTGGCGGAGCGCGTGACGAGGCCGGCGGAATCCGCCACGGCCCCAGCGGCGCCGCTCACCTGGGCGACCGCGCGGGACATGCTGGAGGCGCCGTCCGCCGCCTGCTGCGCGGCGCGCGCGATCTCGTCGGTCGCGCCGCCTTGCTCCTCGACCGCCGCGGCGATTCCGGTGGAGATCGCATTGACCTCGGCGATCATCCCGGCGATCCGACGGATCGCGGTCACCGCGCCGCCGGTCGCGCTCTGAACGCCGGAGATCTGCTGGCCGATCTCATCGGTCGCCTTGGTGGTTTGCGCCGCGAGATTCTTCACTTCGTTCGCCACGACGGCGAAGCCCTTGCCGGCGTCTCCAGCCCGCGCGGCCTCGATGGTCGCGTTCAGGGCCAACAGATTGGTCTGGCTTGCGATCTCGTTGATCAACTGAACCACGGATCCGATCTTCTCCGCGGCGCGCGCCAGCGCTTCGACCTGGGCGTCGGTCTGCTCGGCCTGACGCTGCGCGTCGGCGGCAAGAAGGGCCGAGCGCGAGACCTGTTGCGCGATCTCGCGAATCGACTGCGACAACTCCTCCGAACTGGCGGCGACCGACTGCACGCTGGTCGAGGCCAGTTCCGACGCGCTGGACGCGGCCGTCATTTCGGCCAGCGTGCTGGCGAGCCCCGTCTCCATGTGGCGCGCGGTCTCCAGCAGGCTCTCCGCGGATGAAGCGACGCCCGAGACGACCTGACCAACAGCCGCGTCGAAGCTGTCCGCCATGACGATCCGCGCCTCGCGGCGATCCTGCGACGCCTTCTCCAGCTCCGCGCGACGATCAGCCTCCTCCGCCCGCATCTGCTGGAGATTGACCCGCAACGTCTCCATCGACCGTCCCATGTCGCCCAACTCGTCGCGCCGCGCGCCAAGGTCGGACGTCCCAGGGTCTCGCCCCTCCGCCAAGGTCTGCATCGCTTCAGTGAGGCGCTTGATCGGACGCGCCTGACGGTAGGCGACGAACCAGAAGATCAGGCAGGCGATCGCCGTCATGCCGATCCCCGCGAACACCAATTCGCGCATCAGAACCTCGACCTGCCCCTCCGACGCCGCGGTTGGCAAGCCGACGAAATAGATGCCGATCTGCTTGCCCGATTGATCCTTGATCGGCTCGTAGATCGTGAAATGCGGCCGGCCGAGGATGTCGTTGCGGCCCCGATAGACCCGCCCCTCGGTGATCACGGCGTCGAAAGCGGAGCCTGGGGCCAGCTTCGTCCCGACGCCGCGGGTCCCATCCGGGCGGGTGACGTTGGTCGTGACCCGCGTGTCGCCCTGGAACAGGGTGGCGACGCCGCCCGCCACTTCGCTGACTGCGTCCACCACCGCGAGATTGTCGTTCATCACGACGCCGTTGGCCGTCAGCTTACCGTCCGTGATCGCCCATTTCGCGGCGGGGCCGCCGGTGAGCTGCTTCAGCAGCTTCATCCTGGTCGTCAGTTCCTGGGTCACGTCCGCGCGACGCTGATCCTGCACGACGAAGATGCCGACCGCCGTCAGGCCGGTCGCCAACGCCATGCAAACCATCGCCGCGGCCAGCATGAATTTGACTTGAAGGGTGAAGAAGCCGCGCCGACCGATCGGGCTGTTATTGTTCATTGCCTGTCCCCGATAATTTTATTTTTCCTGATTATCGAGGATTGTTCGCGCGAAGCAAATCTTCGCGTCGTCAGTCAGCGCCCCAGCGCGCCTCGGCGGCTTGATCGCTCTCGCGCGCATCGACCCAGCGCGCCCCGTCGGGGGTCTCCTCGAGCTTCCAGAACGGGGCTTTCGTCTTCAGCCAATCGATCAGGAAGGCGCAGGAATCGAGCGCGTCCTGGCGATGGGCGGAGGCGGTCGCGACCAACACGATGCGGTCGCCCGGCGTCAGGCGCCCATAGCGATGGATGATCAGCGAGGCGTCCAGACGCCAACGCCGATTCGCCTCCTCCTCGATCCGGGCGAGCATCTTCTCGGTCATGCCCGGATAATGCTCCAGGGTCATCGCGGCGACCGCCTCGCCGCCATGGATGTCGCGCACGAGCCCCACGAAGCAGGCGAGTCCGCCGATCGCCTGATTGCCGGCGGTCAGGGCGTTGAGTTCGACGCCGAGATCGAAATCCTCCGCCTGAACGCGAACCGCCATGCCTCAGCCCCCCGTGACGGGTGGAAACAGCGCGACCTCGTCGCCGGCCGACAGCGCTGAGTCGAGGCGCGCGAACTCCTGGTTGACCGCGACCTTGATCGCTCGCAAATCCGCGAAAGCCGCCGCGTGGGCTGGGCTCAGGCTTTTCAGATGCTCGATCAGATCGGCCACCGTCGCGCAGCCCGGCGGAACCTGCACGGTCTCTTCGGCGACGCCGATCTTGGCGCGCAGCCACGCGAAATACAGCACCTTCATGGCCTGGGCTCCCGGCTTTGGTTTGCGCTCCCGTCCATATGGGAGAGGCCCGCGCGCAAATAATCCCACCCGGTCACCAAAGTGACCAAAGCGGCGCCGATCAACCCCCATTCGCCGATCTTCTGGATCGGCAGCGGGAACAGGGACTGACCATGATCTCCGACGATCAGCACGCCGATCGACAGCAGTTGGACGGTGGTCTTCCATTTCGCAAGCTTGCTGACCGGCAAGCCGACCCTCAGGCCCGCCAGAAACTCGCGCAGGCCGGAGACCATGATCTCCCGGCACAAAATCACCAGCGCGGCCAGCACCACATAGCCTTCGATCCGGCGCGTGGCGACCAGCATCATCAAGGTCGCGGCGACCAGCAATTTGTCGGCGATCGGATCCAGAAATCGGCCGAAATCGGAGTATTCCTTGCGGGCGCGCGCGACGTAGCCGTCCAGCCAGTCAGTCGCGGCGGCCAGCGCGAACAGTCCACAAGCGGCCCACGCCCAGAACGCGCCGGGCAGCCAAAGCAACGGGACCATCACCGGAATCACGGCGATCCGGCCCATCGTCAGAAGATTGGGAAGCGTATAATGCATGACCCGCGCGAATCCGAGCCCGAGACTAACCTTCGGGATGGAAATGGTCATAGATCTTTTTCGCCACGGCTCGGTTGACGCCGGTGACCGCTTCAAGATCGGCCAAACCGGCGCGCGCGATCGCCCGAACCGAGCCGAAATGATGCAAAAGCGCCTTGCGCCGCGCCCGACCGACGCCAACGACCTCGTCAAGCTCCGACCGGTTCATGCCCTTCTCGCGCTTCTGACGATGACTTCCGATCGCAAATCGATGCGCCTCGTCGCGCAAGCGCTGCAGAAAATAGAGCACGGGATCGCCAACCGGCAGATCAAACGGCTCGCGCCCGAGCATATGGAACTTCTCTCGCCCGGCGTTGCGGTCCGGCCCCTTGGAGATCGCGACCATCGGCACGTCCGCCACGCCCAGTTCGGCCATGATCTCTCGAACGGCGGAGAACTGCCCGGCGCCGCCGTCGATCAGCACCAGATCCGGCCAATTGCCTGAGGTCCGCTCCGGATCCTCCGCCAGCGCGCGGGCGAAGCGGCGACGCAGCACTTCGCGCATCATGGCGAAATCGTCGCCCGGCGCGGTGTCCGGGTTCTTGATGTTGAACTTGCGGTAGGCCGCCTTCATCAGGCCTTCCGGCCCGGCGACGATCATGCCGCCCAACGCGTTGGTCCCGGAGATGTGGCTGTTGTCGTAAACCTCGATCCGGTTCGGCCGAGCCTTCAAGCCGAACAGGGCGGCGACGCCGTCCAGAAGCGCGCCTTGGGCGCTGGATTCCGCCATCTTGCGGCCCAGAGCGTCGCGCGCGTTGGTCAGCGCGTGATCGACCACGCCGCGCTTCGGCCCGCGCTGCGGCACGAGCAGCGACACTTTCCGCCCGGCGCGCAAGGACAGCGCCTCCGCGATCAGATCGGCCTCGGCCGAGGGTTCGCTGAGCAGAACCAGAGGCGGCGGGGGTTTATCCTCGTAGAACTGGCCAAGGAAGGCGGCCAGAACCTCGCCGCTCTCCATGGTGCGGTCATGGCTGGGGAAATAGGCGCGGTTGCCGTAATTGCTGCCGCCGCGGAAGAAGAACACCTGGATGCAGGTCTGGCCGCCGGCCTGATGCAGCGCGACCACGTCCGCGTCGGTGGAATCTTCGATGTTGATGTCCTGATGAGCCTGGATCTGGGTCAGGGCGCGGATGCGGTCGCGCAGGCGGGCGGCGCGTTCGAAGTCCAGCGCGTCGCTGGCGGCCTGCATCTCCCCGGCCAGTTGCTCCTGCACTTCGCGCGACCGGCCGGCGAGGAAGCGGCTGGCGGCGTCCACCGTCTCGGCGTAATCGGCCTCCGCGATGTAACCAACGCAGGGCGCGCTGCAGCGCTTGATCTGATATTGCAGGCAGGGCCGCTTGCGGCTGGAGAACATCGCGTCGGAGCAGATCCGCAGCATGAACACGCGTTGCAGCGCCACCAAGGTGCGCGCCACCGATCCGGCCGAGGCGAAGGGGCCGTAATAGCGGCCTTTGCGCTCGCGCGGGCCGCGATGCTTGGTGATCTGCGGATAGGGATGGTCGGTCGTGACCAGGATATGCGGGAAGGATTTGTCGTCCCTCAGCAGCACATTGTAGCGCGGCGCCAGCTTCTTGATCAGGTTGATCTCAAGCAGCAGCGCTTCGACTTCGGTGTGGGTGGTGATCACCTCCAGCGCCGTCGTCTCGGAGATCATGCGCCGGATGCGGTTCGACAGGCCGACCGGTTGGGTGTAGTTCGCCACCCGCCGCTTCAGCTGGCGCGCCTTGCCGACATAGAGCACCTCCCCCTTCGGATTGAGCATCCGGTAGACGCCGGGGGACAGGGGCAATTGCTCGAGCGCCGCGCGGATCGCGTCCACGCCGCGCGAGAGGCTGGGCGTAAGGTTTGAGACGGTCGGCGCGTCGGTGTCTTCGGTCATCAATCGTCCGGCTGCAGATCGCGCGGCGGCAGGCTCCAGCCCAGATGCTGACCGCCGTCGAGCGCGATCATCTGGCCGGTCATGGACGGCGCGGCGATCAGGAAGCGCAGCGCGGTCGCGATCTCCTCCGGCGAGGTTCCATGGCCCAAAGGCATGGACTTGAACTGCTTCTCGAAGGTCGCGAGATCCTGGCGCGGGCTGGGCAGGGTCGGGCCGGGACCGATCGCGTTGACGCGGATGCGCGGGGCCAGCGCCAAGGCCATGGTCTGGGTCAGCGCCCACAGCCCGACCTTGCTGACGGTGTAGCTGGTGAAATGCGGGGTCAAAGCCCAGATGCGCTGGTCCAGCAGATTGACCACCAGACCGTCGGCGTCGGCCGGCAGGGCGGCGGCCATGGCCTGGGTCAGAACAAAGGGCGCGCGGAGATTGATCTCCATATGCGCGTCCCAACTCTCCCGGGTCGCGGTCAGGGCTTCGTCACGTTCGAAAATGGAGGCGTTGTTAACCAGCAGGCCGATCGGCCCGAAACAGCGCGCGGCGGAGTCCGCCAAGGCAAGCACCTGCGCCTCTACGCCAACGTCGGCTTGAATGGCCTCGGCGCGACCGCCGCCGGCCTTGATCTCCGCGACGAGGCTGACCGCCTCCGCCTCGGACTGATGATAATGAGCGACGACCGCGAAGCCCTGGGCCGCCAGGTCCAGAGCGAGCGTCCGACCAATGCGCTTGGCGGCGCCGGTGACAAGTGCGGTCTTCAATAAGGCAGGCATAGCGGGGATCCCTTCGTTACGGCATCCCCTTAGATTGGCCCGCCCGCGCCCGCAACCAGCTTGAGCGCGCGAAATTACTTCGCGTTGTGGCAGATCTCTCCGATCAGCAGCATGTCGATCACGGCGGGCTTGGAGGCCAGCGGCATGCACAGCGTCTCCCAGATCCAGCGTTCGCCGGCATAGACCGTCTCACCTCGGTTGGCCAAGGGACGACGCAGGGTCACGGTGCCGCGATAAAGCGCCTCCGCCATCGCCCGCATCCCCTCATCCGGCAGATCGTCAGTATAGCGGCCTGTCAGCTGGCCGCCCAGATGCTGGCTGGTGTTTGAGCCGACCAACCGGTAGCGGAAACGCGGCGGGTGGCCCTCCACCTGAACCAGCGAGACATGGCCCAGCACCAGCGCGAAATCGAGCGGGTCGATGTCGGCGCGGGCCGGAAACATCCGCTTGCCGCGCTTGTTCTGCCAGTATTCATGCAGGCAGCGCAGTTCGGGCGAGCGAAGATCGGCGACGTCCACCGACCAGAGCGCGCCCATGGTGGGCATCGGAACCGAGGGCGGCGCAGCGTTGTTGCGACCCTCCACCCCAGAAATCTGGGCTGATTCGATCAAACCGTCAGGCATGATGCATTACCTTCGTTAGCGGGACCACGCGGATGCCGCGGGCTTGGGCGGTAGGGACCCAGGCCGCGAGCGCGGCCAGAGTGGCGTCGTGCGGATGGCCTATGGCGATGGCCTGTCCGCGCTTGCGGGCGAGGTCGTCCAGCGCGGTGAGCTGCCTTTGCAGCCCCGCGGGGGTCGCCTCGTTGTCGAGGAAGATGTTGCGTTCGGCGAAAGGCACGGCGGCCTGATGCGCGGCCTGCCCTGCGACGCTCTTTGGCGAGGTGCGGCTGTCCAGGAACAGGAGGTTGCGCGCGCGCATCTCCTCCATCACCAGCGACATGCCCGACGCGGATTCCGTGAAGCGACTGCCCATGTGGTTGTTGGCGCCGACATAGCCGTCCCACCGATCGAGACCCCAGCGCAAACGTCGACGCAGTTCGTCCGGATCAAGCCCGGACAGCAGCGCTTGCGGTCCGGGATCGACCGATCCGGCCGGCTGCATCGGCACATGAACCAGAT
>JBMLRS010000464.1:0-2414 GCA_049240905.1 Elsteraceae bacterium | reverse complement strand
GCCGCCGCCGACGAGCGCGGGCAGGCTGGCGGAGAAATGCGGGTCGCGGAACGGGCGTTTGCGCGCGAGGCGCCCGCCCTCCAACAGCCCGGCGACCGATTGAATCACACCCACCTCCAAGGCCTCCGACGGCGACAGGGGCGGCAGCAACCCTGGCAATCGCGCCGCGAGCATCGATTTGCCGGAGCCGGGCGGGCCGATCAGCAGCAAGTTATGGCCGCCGCTCGCCGCGATCTCCAGCGCGCGCTTCGCGGTCTCCTGCCCCTTGATGTCGCCAAGGTCGGGGCCCTCGCTCTCCAGATCGGCCGGGCCGGGGGAGGGCGCCGGCAGGAGCTGCACGCCCTTGAAATGGTTGATCAGCGCCAGCAGCGAGGGGGCGGCGACGATGGTCATGTCGCCGGCCCAGGCGGCCTCCGGCCCGCAGGCGGCGGGGCAGATCAGCCCGAAGCCGCGCGCGTTCGCCCCGAAGGCCGCGGCCAGCGATCCGGCGACCGCGGCGACGCCGCCATCGAGCCCCAGCTCCCCCAGCACGACATAGCCGTCCATCTCCTCCGCCGGCAGCACGCCCAGCGCCAACAGCAGGCCGACGGCGATCGGCAGATCGTAATGGCTGCCCTCCTTGGCCAGATCGGCCGGGGCGAGATTGACGGTGATGCGCTTGGGCGGCAGCGAGAGGCCCATCGCGCCGAGGGCGGCACGCACCCGCTCCCGGCTTTCGCCGACGGCCTTGTCCGGCAATCCGACCAGCGTGAAGGCGGGCAACCCGGCGGCCACCTGCACTTGCACGTCGACGTCCACGACCTCGACGCCCTGAAAGGCGACGGTGCGGATATGCGAAACCATCAGGAATCCAGCGGTTAGGAATTTACCGCTTAATTTGCGTGATAAATTGCGTGAGGTCCACCTGGAGCTGGCCGTTCGCGCCGTCCAGATCGTCCGCGGCCCACAGGATGCGGATCACGTTGCTGGTGCTGACGATCGAATCGCGCGAGATCGAGGCCACGGCCTCCTTCACGGCGATCAGCTCGTTCGCCAGCGCGCCGACGTCGCGCGCGGCGGCGAAGGTTGCGCTGTTCTGTTGCGAGACGGCGGCGCTGATCTCACCGTTCACCTTCTCCATATGGTCGATCGCGCTGCGGGCGCTGCGCACGGCGGCGACGGCGGCGCTGGTTTCGCCCTGGATGCTGGCGACCAGCCGACTGATGTCAGCGGTCGCGCGCTCGGTCTGGGTGGAGAGGTTCTTCACTTCCTGCGCCACCACGGCGAAGCCGCGGCCGGCTTCCCCAGCGCGCGCGGCCTCGATTGTGGCGTTCAACGCCAGAAGATTGGTCTGCGCCGCGATCTCGGAGATCAAGGCGACGAAATCGCTGATCTGGCGCGCGGTGTCGGCCAATTGCGTGATCTGGGTGGTGGTGGCGTCGACCGAGGAGACGGCGCCGGCCATGGCGGTCTGCGAGCTGGAGACCTGCGCCGCGATCTTCTCCGTGGATTGGCGAAGCGCCTCCACCACGTCGGCGACGGTGCGAGCCTGGCCGAGGATCTCCTCGGCGTTGGAGGCCACCTCCATGGCGTTGCCAGTGGCGGCGGACTGCGCCTTCGCGCTGTGATCGGCGGCGGCGTGGATATCCTCGGACGCGTCGGTCACCCGGTCGGCGACGGATTTCACGGACTGCTCGAAATCCTCCGCCAGCTTCAGGCGCTCGGCGCGCTGACGCGCCTCCATCAGGGAATCGGCAAGGGCCTGCTCCTCCTTCAGCTCAGCCACGCGCAAGCCATTGTCGCGGAACACGATCAGCGCGTTGGTGAGGGCGGAGACCTCGCGCACCCAGCCGGGCGGGGGAATCGGCTTGGCCAGATCGCCGTCGGCGATCCGGGTCATCACCGCGACGCAGCGTCGGAACCCGGCGGTGAACCAGGTCGCCATGAGCAGGGCCAGCAAGAGCGAGGCGACCACCGCGCCGCCGATCAGGAGGGCCAGCGTCGTCTGGTAGGCGTCGATGCCGGACAGAAAGTCGGCGACGGGAATGATCGTGGCGACGATCCAATCCTGGCTCGGGTCCGGCTTGTAGACGATGAAGTAGTTCTGTTTGGTCTCAGGATCGGTGAAGGTGATCTGGGTCGTCTCTTTGATCGAGGCGAACTTCAGGTCATGCGCGACGGCGGCGTCCGCCGCGAGGCGAACCAAAGGATCCGGATGCTTCTCGATCGAGACCAGTTCGGTCGCGCCGGGCGGAACCGACAGGCCGGGCGAGCGCTCGCGCGCGGACACCACTTTGCCGGCCCGATTCACCACAAAGGCCGTGCCATTGCGAAGATTGGACAAGCCGTTCAGATAAGCTGTGATGCGGTCCAACTCGATCGCGACGGACAGCACCATCTTGAGCCCGCCGGCGTCGCGCACGGCCATCGCGGAG
>JBMLRS010000463.1:0-5841 GCA_049240905.1 Elsteraceae bacterium | reverse complement strand
GGCAGAAGGGTTAAGCGCGCTGGGCTGACGAACGGCGTCTGACCCTATCCAGTCCTTCCGCAGCAGGCGATGGACCGCAGCGACGCCGAAGGGATCAGTGTGGCCCCTCAAGATCCGACGTAAGCGAACGCTTCGATCTCAACCAGCATCTCCGGCTCGGCGAGGGCGGCTTGGATGGTCGTGCGCGCGGGAGGATTCTTCGGAAAGAACTCCGCGAAAACCGCGTTCATCGCCGGGAAATAGCGGATGTCGGCCAGGAACACCGTGCATTTGACCACGTCGTCAAAGGTGGCGCCGGCCTCCTTCAGCACCGAGCCGATGTTGGAGAGCACTTGCCGCGTCTGCGCGGTCGCGTCGCCGACGCCGACCAACTCCGCCTTTTCGTTCCAGGCGACTTGCCCGGAGACATAAATCGCGCCCCCCGCCATGGTTCCAGGCGAGTAGGGGTAGGAGGGGCGAGGCTGGAAGGTCAGGTTTGGCGGGATCAGCGTCTTCTTCGGCATAAATTGCTCCTGATAAAAGATCCGTTGGGTGAAGCAACCAGCGTGCCGACCCAGGCGGCGATCGTTCGTCGGGCTATCGAGGCGCTGAGAACCGCGCGACGAAACCTTTGAGCGTCGTCAGGATAGGGCCGTCACAGTCTGTCACCGGGACTTTCGCGCTAATCAGCGTGACGGCGCAATCTATCTCGCCTTGAGCGTTCAAGATCGGCGCGCTGGCCGCCTGCAAGCCTGGGATCAGGCGTCCATCGACGGTGGCGCAGCCCTCCGCCCGGATCCGACGCTTGAGCGCTGCGATCTCCTCGGCCTCCAGATTGGCCTCGCTCCTGAGCAGTTCGGCGGTCAGACGGTCCGGCAGATGGGCCAGGAAGACTTGCCCCGTGGCGGAGCCGAGCAGCGGAAAGACAGTTCCCAGCCCAAGGTTGGTGACGATATAGCTCGCCGCCCGCTCCCATCGCACGATGACCGGCCCAAGATTGGACCAGACCGAAAGCAAGGCGGTGCAATCCGTCGCCGCCGTCAGCTCCGCCAGGCGATCCGCGACGCTGTTGACGATGTCTATTCGGGAGATGGCGGCGAAGCCGAGTTGTAGCGCCGCCGGCCCAAGGTCGTACTGCCCGGAGCGGACGGGTTGGCTGACCAGATCGGCGGCGATGAAGCTGGCGAGATAGCGATGCGCCTTGGTCGCCGGCATGCCGGCGGCGCGCGCGATTTCCGACAGGGTCGCAGGGCCTTTGAAACCGGAGAGGGCTTTCAGCAGCGTGAGCGCGTGATCCAGCGCGTTGACGCCGCGCCGAGCCTCCTCCCCCGTCGCCGTCTTGCGCGGGCGGCCGCGCGCGTTCGCAGGCGAGACGGTCGTCATGATTCGAACAGCGCGCGAAAGTTCGCGGGAATCGGCATGGCCGAGAGCGCGCCGGCGGCGTCGGCCTTGACGAAGGCGCGGACGTCATGCCCGTCGATCACGGGCCGCCCGTCGACCGCGCCGCGATAGGTCACCCGGAACGTCGCCCGCCGCCACTCGGCGATGGCGACGGTCAGGGTGAGCGTTTGATCATAGCGCGCCGGGGCGCGGAAGCTCGCGCCGGCGTCGACCAAGGCGGTGCCGACGACGCCGTAGGCCGCTTGCAGCGTGGCCTGCGTGTGGCCGCGGGTCTTCAGCAGTCGCTGGTAGCCTGCGTCGAACCAGCGAAAATAGTTGGGATAGAAAACGATGCCGGCGGCGTCGCAATCGCCCCATTCGATCGGAAAGGTCGTGGTCAATTCGGATGGATTGGTCATCGCGCTAGGATTCTTATTCTGCTTGACAGAATATTTTCCATAATATGAAAAATAAGGCAAGGCGGCCCGAGCAACGCGGCGCCGGGGGAGGCTTCGATCATGAAGATATTCGTCGCGGGCGGAGGGCCGGCGGGGCTCTACGCCGCCTATCTGATCGCCAAGCGTCGCCCGGACGCGGAGATCACGCTGGTTGAGCAGAATCCCGCGGACGCGACCTTTGGCTTCGGGGTGGTCTTCTCCGACCGGGCGTTGGAGTTCTTGCGCGGCGACGATCCGGAAACCTTCGACCTGATCAACCCGGCGATGGAGACCTGGACGGATCTGACGCTTGTTCATCGCGGCGAGCGCGTCACCATCGACGGGATCGGCTTCGCCGCGATCGGGCGGCTGAAACTGCTGAATTTGCTGCAGGAACGGTTGTCCAGCGTGGGCGTCGCGCCGCGCTACGGCGCGGTGATGGCCGCCCCGCCGGATCTGGCGGATTACGATCTCATCATTGCGTCAGACGGCGCCAACTCATTGATTCGCAATCAGTATTCGGAGGCGTTCGGGACGACGATCGCGCCGCTCAACAACAAGTTCGTCTGGTACGGGGTGGCGAAGGAGTTTCCGACGCTGACCCAGACCTTCATCGACAGCGCGCACGGCCCGTTCAACGCGCATCATTATCGCTACGCGCCCGGCCTCAGCACCTTTATCGTCGAGTGCGCGCCGCAGACATGGGCGCGCGCGGGTTTTGACCGGATGAGCGAGGACGAGAGCCGGGACGCCTGCGCCGCGCTGTTCGCCGAGACGCTGGACGGTCTGCCGCTCACCGCGAACCGCTCGCTCTGGCGCAATTTCCCGCGGGTGGCGAACGCGCGCTGGAGCCACCGAAACGTCGTGCTGGTCGGCGACGCCCTGCGCACCGCGCATTTCTCGATCGGATCGGGCACGCGCCTGGCGCTGGAGGATGTGATCGCGCTGGTCGGCGCGCTGGAGCGCGAGAATTTCGACGTGCCCGCCAGCCTCGCCGCCTATGAGGCCGCGCGCCGCCCCATTGTGGACAAGCTGGCCGCCGCAGCGGCCGCCAGCGCCGCCTGGTATGAGGATTTCGGCGCGCACATGAAATTGGCGCCCTGGGACTTCGCCTTCAGCTACATCCAGCGCTCCGGCCGGGTGGACCTGGAGCGGCTGCGCAAGATCGCGCCGAACTTCGTCGCGGGCTATCAGCGTCACACCGACGCGAAGGGGGCCGCGTGATGCGCGATCCGGTCGCGATCGACACGCCCGGCGCGCGCGCGATCGGCTTTCACCTGCCGGAGCGCTACAACGCTAGCGCCGTGCTGTTCGATAACTTGACGCGCGGGAACGCCGATCGTCCGGCGGTGACCGGCCCAGGCGGGACATTGACCTACGCCGAACTCTGCGGTCGCGCCGCCCAGATCGGCCATGCGCTGCAGGCTTTCGGCTTGGCGCGGGGCGATCGGACGCTATGCCTGCTGGATGACGGCCCCGCCTATCCGGCGATCGTCTTCGGCGCGATCCGCGCTGGCTTCGTTCCCGTGCTGCTCAACACGGCCTCCCCGGCCGACTTGATTCAGTTCTACGCGCAGGATTCCGGGGCGCGGGTCGCGTTCGTGGACGGCGCGCTGTTCGCCAAGATCGGCATGGCGGCCTTTCGCGAGGCGGGGATCGAAAAGGTGGTGCTGGTCGAGGGCGAAGCGGCGGAGATCGACGTCATCACCGAGGCTGTGTTCCGTTCTAGCCATGCGACCCTGCTCGACGCCGCCGACACCCATCGCGACGACATGGCCTTCTGGATGTATTCCTCCGGCTCGACCGGCAAGCCCAAGGGCGTTGTGCATCTCCAGCACGACATCGCCTACACGGTGGAGAGCTACGCCCGGCATTTCCTGAAGCTGACGCCGCAGGACGTGTGCTTCTCCGCGCCCAAGATCTTCTTCGCCTATGGTTTCGGCAATTCCTGCTCCTTCCCGTTCGCCGCCGGCGCCTGCGCCGCGCTGCTGCCGGGCAGGCCGGATCCGAAGGCGATCTATGACGTGGTCAGGCGATTCCGACCCACGGTGTTCTTCGGTCTGCCGACCCTTTACACCGCGCTGATGAGCGACCCGGCGCAGCAAACCGCCGATTTCAGTTCGGTCCGGCTCTGCGTTTCCGCCGCCGAAGTGCTGGCGAGCGAGCTGTTCGCCGCCTGGCGGGACCGCTTCGGCCTGGAGATCGTCGAAGGCTTGGGCTCTACCGAAGTGCTGCACATCTATCTGTCGAACGCGGAGGACGCCAAACGCAGCGGCGCCGCGGGCCGACCGGCGCCGGGCTACGAGATCAAGCTGGTCACGCCGGACGGCGTGACCGAGACCGACCGCGACGGGGTGCTGATGGTGCGCGGCCCCTCCACCGCGCCCTTTTACTGGAACCGGCCGGACAAGACGGCGGAGACCATGCGCGGCGACTGGATCTGGACCGGCGATCTGTTCGATCGCGACGCGGACGGCTTCTACTACTTCCGCGGCCGCGCCGACGATCTGATCAAGGTCTCCGGCCAATGGGTCTATCCCATGGAGGTGGAGCTGTGCCTCGCCGACCATCCGGACGTGAAGGAATGCGCTGTGTTGGGGGTGGAGTTGGCCGATCGACGCATGACCCTCAAGGCCTTCGTCACGCTGGCGGACGGCGTCGCGGCGGATGAGGCGAAGACGCCGGAGCTGCAGGCCTACGTGAAGCGGAAACTGCTGCCCTACAAATACCCGCGCGACGTGGTCTATCTGGACGAACTGCCCAAGACCGGCACCGGAAAGATCGACCGGCAAGCCCTGCGGAAGGCCGGTTAGCGCGTTTTCAGCTTAGTCTGAATCGCGTAAGACAGAAAACGCGCCATGTTTCATAATGTTATGAACAAGATCCGCTTCGAAGTAAGCGGATTTTGTTCTAGGCGCCCCGCAGGCTTAGGAAAATGTCGCGCGCCGGCCACTCGGTCTGTTGGTCCGGATCCGGCCAGGTCAGCTCTGGCGGGTGAAGAAGGGCTTCGACGCCGCCGCTTGGCGCCTATCCTAGAGTTTCACGCAAGAAGGTCGCTCAATCCGGGCGTGCGCGCTCGAAAGTCGCGGCGAAATCCTCGAGGCGTCCGGCAGGAGATAATAATGGTATAATTTCTCGATTCTTGGCGCGACTTTGGCGCCGCCTGTGGGAGACAGCGTCCATGAATCCAGCACTGGTAGCGCGCCTCTTGGCCTCGACGGCCGCGCTCGCCGTCTCGGTTTACGCGCCGCCGCTCCACGCCCAGTCCCCGCAAGCCCCCACCGTCGCCGCCGGGTCGATCGCGGTGACGCGGCAGGGCGCGACGACGGTGATCACGCAAGGGACCGATAGGGGGATCATCGATTGGCGCAGCTTCTCGATCGGGCCGCAGGAAAGCGTGCGGTTCGACCAGCCCGGCCGCTCCTCCGTAACCTTGAACCGGGTCACCAGCTCCGAGATCAGCCGGATCGACGGTAATCTCTCGGCCAACGGTCAGGTTTGGCTTTCCAACCCGAACGGGGTGATGATCGGCCCGGGCGGACAGGTGAACGTCGGCGGGCTGCTGGCCACCACGGGCCGGATCGACGTCAGCGAGTTCCTGAAATCTGGCCGCGCGGCGATCGATCAGATCGGCAAGGATGCGGCGATCGTCAATTCCGGCGCGATCACGGTCGGCGAGGGCGGTTACGCGGCGTTGGCCGCAGCGGCGATCCGCAACGAGGGCGTGATCGCGGCCCGATCCGGCAGCGTCGCGCTGGGCGCCGGCAAGGCGGTGACGGTCGATTTCGCGGGCGACAAGCTGATCACCTTCCAGGTGACGCAGCCGTTGGAGCAGGCCCCGGCCGACGCCGACGCGGCGATCGTCAGCAATGGGACCATCGCCGCGCAAGGCGGGACCGTGCTGATGAGCGCGCGCGCCGCCAAGGGCGTGATGGACAATGTGATCAACCTGAAAGGGGTGGTCGTCTCCAACAGCGTCAAGGTCGACGGCGGCACGGTTGTGTTCGGCGACGGCGGGGCGGTGCAGGTCGGCGCCAAGATCGAC
>JBMLRS010000462.1:0-10121 GCA_049240905.1 Elsteraceae bacterium | reverse complement strand
CGCAAGGAGCTGGTGCGGCGCGGCGTTGAGATCGGCGGCCCAGCGGCGCGGGAGTTCGGGGACAATGACCAGAACCGCTCGAACCGCCAGGCGCTGAACCGCGAAGTCACGGAACTGGCCGATCGCAACAACCAGGAAATCGCGACCATCAGCGCCGCGCTGGACGAGTTCTACGCGATGATCGTGAAGCTGCTGGTCGGCGTCGCCGCGAGCGGCGTCATCGGCGGCTTGATCCTGTCGATCTGGATCGTCCGCACCGCCGTGCTGCGTCCGATCACACAGATCACCGACGTGATGACCCGTCTCGCCGGCGGCGAAAAAACCATCGACATTCCTTCCGTCGATCAGGGCGACGAGATCGGCGCGATGGCCCGCGCGGTGGAGGTGTTCAAGGCCAACAGCCTGCGCAACGAGGAAATGGAGACCGCGCGGCTGCGCGACCATGAGGCGCGCGACGCGCGGCGCCGGGAGTTGGAGAGCCTGACGGCCCGCTTTGGCGACGAGATCGACACCATCGTTCGCTCTCTCGCCACCGCCGCGGGCGAGATGGAGGGATCGGCCGCGGCGATGTCGGAGATCGCCGGGCGCACCTCTCACAGCGCCTCCCGGGTGTCAGCCGCGTCCGAGCAGGCCTCCAACAATGTCCAAACCGTGGCCTCCGCAGCGCATGAGCTGTCCAGTTCGATCTCCGAGATCAGCCGCCAGGTCGCGCACAGCACTACGATCGCCGGCGAAGCGGTGTCGCAGGCCGATGGCGCGAACGATCGCGTGCAGGGCCTCGCCACCGCGGCTGAACGCATTGGCCAAGTCGTGCAGTTGATCACTGACATCGCCGGCCAAACCAACCTGCTCGCCCTCAACGCAACGATCGAGGCGGCGCGCGCCGGCGAATACGGCCGCGGCTTCGCGGTCGTCGCCTCTGAGGTGAAGAGCTTGGCGACTCAGACCAGCAAAGCCACTGGAGAGATCAGCCAGCAGATCGCGGAGATTCAATCCGCGACCAAAGGAACGGTCGACGAAATTGGCGCGATCGGCGCGACGATCCGCCAGATCAACGAGACCGCCTCCAGCATCGCCGCAGCGGTGGAGCAGCAGGGAGCGGCGACCACGGAGATCGCCCGGAACGTTCAGGAGGCGGCGACCAGCGCGGACAGCGTCTCCACCAATATCGGAGAGGTCACTCAGGCCGCGGTCGAAACCGGCGGCGCGGCGCGATCCGTGCTTGAGGCCGCCAGCGCCTTGAAAGCCCAGTCCGAAACCCTGCGCGGCCGGGTGAACGACTTCCTGACGAAAGTCATGGCGGCTTAGCGGGGGGCCAAGAAACGCGACAACTGCACGATCACGGCTTCCGGCGCCTCCTGCTGCACCCAGTGGCCGGCGCCGGAGATCAAAGCCGTGAAGGCGTAGCGCGTGGAGACTCTGGTCTCCAAAGTCTCCAGCGCGCCTGGGGCTTGGTGGATGCCCCAGTCGCGATCGCCGGAGATGAAGCAGGTCGGCGCTTCGATCTTGCGGCCGGAGAACACTTCAAGCTCCGATTGCAGCGCGGGAACCACGCGTGCGCGGTACCAATGCAGACCGCCCTGGAAGCCGTGTCGGGCGTATTCGGCGGCGTAGATCGCCAACTCCGCGTCCGGCAACCATCGGCACGCCTCGATCTCGGCTGTCGACGGCATGAATGGGGCCACCGTCGCCGCCATGCCTAGCGCGCGATCCATCACATAATAGGTCGGCAGCTTGGCGAGTTCCTGGGCGGTCCAGCCGCTCAAACGATAGGGGCGATTCCCCGCCCAATCGCCGCTCTTGTAGTGGTAGTAGGCGCGCAGGAAGGCGTGAAGCCCCTGCGGTGGGCTACGCATTTCAGCGTCAGCCTCGCGCGTGCAGTAATGCCAATGATAATGCTTGCGCGGCGGCGTGAGCGCGCCCAGCGCTTCGTTCATCGTCTCGAAAGGCGAGCGGCGCGCGGGATCGGCCGAAATCGCGGGCGGACCGGCGAAGGGCGCGCTCATCAGCGCGACGGACTTGAAGATGTCCGGACGCAACAGGCCGCAATAGGCGGCGACGTAGGACCCGAAATCATGGCCGACGACCGCCTCGACGGCGGGGATCTCCAACGCCGCCAGCAGCCCCATGACGTCGCGCACCAGATTGAGCGCGCGATAGGAGGCGAGATCGCCGTCATAGGCGGGATCCCATCCCTCGGTCCGGCCATAGCCGCGCTGATCCGGCGCGATCACGTGAAAGCCTGCGGCGGCCAGCGCCGGCATCACCTTGCGCCAGCTATAGGCCAGTTCGGGAAAGCCATGCAGCAGCAACAGGCGCGGCCGTCCGGCGGTCTCGAAGCCTGCCTCCAGGTAATGCATCGTCAGCCCATTGCCGTTCGGCGCGAAGCCGGCGCGGATTCCCAGGGGCCGAAGCGAGTCCGCGTAGCTTTCCATAGCTAAGCGTTCGAGCCGGCGATGGCGCCGATCACGGCGTCGGTCACTTCCTGCGTGGTCGCGGTCCCGCCGACGTCGCGCGTCAGGACGCCCGCGGCGCAGACCTGCTCCACCGCGCGCATCAGCCGCGCCGCGCCGTCCGCCTCGCCCAGATGCTCCAGCATCTGCGCCGCGGTCCAGAAGCTGGCGACCGGGTTGGCGATCCCCTTGCCGGTGATGTCGAAGGCGGAGCCGTGAATCGGTTCGAACATCGAGGGGAAGCGGCGCTCCGGATCGATGTTCGCGGTCGGGGCCACGCCCAGGCTGCCCGCCAGCGCCCCGGCGAGATCGGACAGGATGTCGGCGTGCAGGTTGGTGGCGACGATCGTGTCCAGGCTTTTCGGCTGCAGGGTCATGCGCACGGTCATGGCGTCGACCAGCATCTTGTCCCAGGTGACGTCCGGAAACTCGGCGGAGACTTCGGCCGCGATCTCGTCCCACATCACCATGCCATGGCGTTGGGCGTTGGATTTCGTGACCACCGTCAACAGCTTGCGCGGCCGCGCCTGGGCGAGGCGGAAAGCGTAACGCATGATCCGGGCGACGCCGACCCGCGTGAAGATCGAGACTTCGGTCGCCACTTCCTCCGGCAAGCCGCGATGGGCGCGCCCGCCGATGCCGGAATACTCGCCTTCGGAATTCTCCCGCACGATCACCCAGTCCAGATCCCCAGGGCCGACGTCGCGCAAGGGGGCTTTGACTCCCGGCAAGATGCGGGTCGGCCGCACATTGGCGTATTGATCGAAGCCCTGGCAGATCGGCAGGCGCAGGCCCCACAGGGTGATGTGATCGGGCAGATCCGGGTCGCCGACCGCGCCGAAATAGATCGCGTCGAACTGTTTCAGCGTGGCGAGCCCGTCCGCCGGCATCATCGCGCCGTGCTTGCGGTAATAGTCCGAGCCCCAGTCGAAGCTGGTGACGTCGAACTCCACGTCGCCCAGTCGCTTGGCGAGGCTGTGGAGCACCTGCACGCCGGCGGAGATGACTTCCGGGCCGATGCCGTCGGCGGGAATGGCGGCGATCTTGTGGCGACGCATGATATGGCTCCGAAAGTTAGGCGGCGTGTTTCTCGATCGCGGCCAGATGGATGCAGAGGGCGATCGCCTCGGCGGCGGCGCGCACGTCGTTGAGCGCGGGGAAAGTGGGCGCGAGCCGCAGCTCGCGATCGTTTGGATCAATCCCGCCCGGCCAGGTCGAGCCTGCGGGAGTGAGGGCGACGCCGAGCTCCTTGGCCAGATCGACCACCCGCTTCGCGGTTCCCTCCATGGCGTTGACCGTAATGAAGTAGCCGCCCGCAGGCTGGGTCCAACTGGCCACGCCCTGCCCGCCCAACCGCTTCTCCAGCGCCTCGATCACGGCGGCGAATTTCGGCGCGATGATCCGGCGATGGCCGTCCATGTGGGCCGCCAGCCCCTCCGGATTGCGCAGGAAGCGGACATGGCGGATCTGGTTCAGCTTGTCCGGCCCGATCGTGCGCTTGCCGGCGCGCGCCAGATACCATTTCAGGTTCTCCGGCGAGCCCGCGAAGAAAGCCAACCCCGCTCCCGCCAGCGTGATCTTCGAAGTGGAGCCGAAGATGAAAGGCCGGTCCGGATTGCCGGCCTCGCGCGACAGCGCCAGCACGTCCGCGACCGCATGGCGCGTCTCCGTCAGGTGATGGGCGCTGTAGGCGTTGTCCCAGAACAGCCGGAAATCCGGCGCGGCGGTCTTCATGGCGGCGAGGCGGCGCACCGTCTCGTCCGAATAGATCTCGCCCGACGGATTTGAGTATTTCGGCACGCACCACATGCCTTTGACCGACGGGTCCTGAACCAGCTTCTCGACCGCGTCCATGTCCGGTCCGGCGCCGGTCAGCGGCACGGGCAGCATCTTGATCCCATACTCCGCGCACAGCGCGAAGTGACGGTCATAGCCCGGCGTCGGGCAGATGAAGGCCGCCGGCCCCTTCCCCCAGGGCTGGCTTCCGCCGGGCACGCCCTTCAGCAGCGCCCAGACGATGGCGTCATGCATCACCGCGAGGCTGGAGTTCTCCGCCACGGCGATCTGATCGGCCGGCGCGCTCAACATGCCGGAGAACAGGCCGCGGACTTCCAGCAGGCCCTGCAGCCCGCCGTAATTGCGCGCGTCCTCGTTCGAGGCCGTGTGATAGTCGCCATTGCCGGGCATGGCGAGCATGCCGTTGGCCAGATCCAGCTGCTCTGAGGACGGTTTGCCTCGGGTCATGTCCAGCTTCAGCCCGCGCGCCTTCAGCGCGTCGAACTCCGCGCGGACGCGAGAGAGCAAGGCGCCCAGCTCGGGCGCGGACAGATCGGCGAGGGCGGGCATGGCGGTCTCCTCATCCAGGATCGACAAGATCGCGGACGGCGTGGTCTGAGCGTCAGTTCGACAGTGATGTCGCAGTCTAGAACGCGAACCAGGAGGCGCCAAGGCGCCTGCCCGCGTGAAAGCGCGTCTTTGCATTGGACGCCCACCCGACGGAGAATGAAGCCCGCGCCAGCGCGTCGTCTGGCGTTGTTCATGGCGGAGCATGATGATGAGCCTTCCCCTGACCGGCGTTCGAGTGCTGGATCTGACCAACGTCCTGGCGGGTCCGTTCTGCGGTTACAACCTCGCCCGCATGGGGGCGGAGGTCATCAAGATCGAGAATCCGGTCGGCGGGGATCTGGCGCGCCAGTTGGGCGCGGATCCCGCCATGTCGAAGAAGCGCTTCGGCCTGTCCTTCGTCGCGGTGAACGCCGGCAAGCAGTCGGTCGCGCTCGACCTGAAGTCGTTGGACGGGAAGGAGGCCTTCCTCCGTCTGGTCGACCAGGCGGACGTGGTGCTGGAGAACTTCCGTCCACAGGTGATGGCGCGTTTGGGGCTGGACTACGCGACGCTCAGCCGGCGCAATCCGCGCCTGATCTATTGCGCGATCTCCGGCTTCGGCCAGGAGGGCCCCTGGGCGCATCGCCCAGCCTATGACCAGATTGTCCAAGGCCTGTCCGGCGCGATGAGCGTGACGGGAGGTCCCGATTCCGCGCCATGGCCGGAATCACCGGCGCCTTCGCCGTCGCCGCCGCGCTGGTGGAGCAGCGCACGACCGGGCGCGGACGCTTCATCGACGTCTCCTTGCTGGAATCCACCCTCGCCGCCATGGGTTGGGTGGTCTCCAATCATCTGAACGGCGACGTGGATCCCGAGCCGATGGGGAACGAGAACTTCACCGCCTCCCCGTCAGGCGCCTTTCAGACCGGCGACGGCCCGCTGAACATCTCCGCCAATGAACAGAAGCAATATGAAGCCCTTTGCGATCTGATCGAGCGCCCGGAGTTGAAGACCGACCCCCGGTTCGCCGATCGGCAGAGTCGCAAGGAGAACCGGACCGCGCTGACGCAGGCGCTGAACGAGGCGCTGGGAGCGCGCGGCGCCGCGGAGTGGGAGGCGATGATGAACGCCGCCGGCGTACCGGCCGGTCGCGTGCTCTCGGTTCGACAGGCGTTGCGGACCGATCAGATCGAAAGCCGCCGCTTCATTGAGGAACTGCCGGCCACGCCGCATTCCAGCCGCGCCTTGCGCGTCACCCGGCCCGGCTTCCTCCTGGACGAACCCTTTCCAACCCCAACGCCGCCGCCTGAACTGGGGGCCGACACGCGGCGCTGGCTCGCCGCGGCCGGCTATGACGAGGCCGAGATCGAGGGCATGATCGCGCGGAAAGACGCGGCCGCGCCTTAGCGCGTTTTAGACTTGACCTGAATCGCCGTGAGCGGGAGACGCGCCTTTCGCGGAAGGGTTCGCCTGACTACAGCGTCTCGGTCAACCGAACGCCGGCGTCCAGCATCAGCGCCTCGATCGCCGCGTTCAGCTGTCCCCAATTGATCGGCTTGGTGACGCAATCGTCGAAACCGGCGTTTCGATAAATCTCGTCCTGCCCAACGATGGCGTCGGCGGTGAGCGCGATCGCCTTGGTTCGTCCAGCGGCGCCCGGCAAGGCGCGGATCTTCTGAATCGCGTCCATCCCGTCCATGACCGGCATGTGGATGTCGAGCAGGATCAGATCGAACCGCTGGCCTTCCGCCGCCTCCACGGCCTCTTTGCCGTTTGTGACCGCCGTGACCTGATGGCCTTGCATCGCCGAGAGCATGGCGACGATCAGCTCCCGGTTCACGTTGTTGTCCTCCGCCAATAGGATCGAGAGACCCCGCAGGCTTTTGGGCGCCGGCGCCGTCGGCTTCAAATCGACCACGACCTCCATCGAAATGGGCAGCTCGAGGGTGATCTGAAAACGCGTCCCGACCCCGGCCTCGCTGTCGACCACCATGGAGCCGCCCATCAGCCGCAGCAGATTGTCGGAGATCGCCAGCCCTAAGCCCGTGCCGCCGAAGCGGCGCGTGGTGGTGACGTCGGCTTGCTCGAACGGGCGGAAAAGGCGAGACATCTGCTCCGGCGTGATCCCGACGCCGGTGTCGGCGATCTCGATCGTCAGTCGCAGCCGACCGTCCCGCTGGGCGCCGACCGCCTTCACCAGAACCGATCCCTTCTCGGTGAACTTGATGGCGTTGCCGACCAGATTCACCAGAATCTGCTTCAACCGCATGGCGTCGCCGACCACCTTGTCCGAGGTCGCCCCACTCGCTTCGGTCCGGAACAGCAAGCCTTTCTGCTCCGCGCCGCCGCGCAGCAGCGCCTCGACGTCGCGCAGAACCCCGACCCAGTCGAACGGCAGGGCCTCCATCTCCAATCGACCGGCGTCGATCTTGGAGAAATCCAGAATGTCGTTGATCACCGTCAGCAGAGCGCGCGCGGAGTTGGACAGCACCACCAGACGCCGCGCTTGCTCGGGCGGCAGCGGCTCGGTGGACATCAGATCGGCGATGCCCAGAACGCCGGTCATCGGCGTGCGCAGCTCATGGCTCATCCGCGCCAGGAAGTCGGCCCGCGCCCGATTCGCCGCGACCGCGTCGTCGTGGGCGTTGCGCAACTCAAAACTGAGTTGGGTGCGACGATGCAACTGGCGACGCACGATGCCCAAAAACACCGAGGCGAGCAGGATCAGGCCGCCGCCGCCGATGATCAAGAAGGCGGCCTGGGAGCGCCATCCGGCCAACGCGGAGCGCTTGTCGACCGACACAGAGATTAAGAAGGGATAGGCGCGCGTCTGCTGCTCGCTGACGATCCGGCCTTCGACCGGCGTGGCGGAGAGAACCCGGCCGATCGCGCCGTCCTCGGCGGGTTCGACAACCTGGATCTTGCGATTGCGGTCCATCATCACGATGCGCCCGCCTTCGCCAAGGTTGATCGAGCGATAGAACTGGCGGAAATAGTCCGAAGACAGCGAAATCGCGACCACGCCTCTGAAGTCGCCCTTCTCATCCTCCATATCCAACCGTCTGCCGATCGTCAGCACCCAGGCCCCGTCAAGCCGGGACAGGGTCGGCGCGCCCATCAACGGCAGATCGTCGGGCGCATCACGCGCGTTCTGGAAGAAGTCGCGATCCTCCACCGAGATCCGCGGGGCCTGCGGCAACACCGAGGAATGGATCAAACGGCCTTCGGCGTTATAGACGCTCATCGCCCGGACCTGAGCGGCCCCGGCGACGCCGTCACGCAAGATCTCATGCTGCAACCGGCTGTCCGCCACCTGCTCCGGCGTCGCCCGGCGCAGCCAGTTTCGATACTGCAGCAGGATCAGATCGACGTTCTGCGCGTAGAACGCGGTTTGCTCCGCCAGGATGTACGCGACGTTGTTGACTTCGCGCTCCGCGTTATCCAGCGCGATGTTCCGCAGATAGAGGGCCGCGAAGCTGCAAACCGCGACCGTCACAAGGATGATTCCGATCCACAGCGCCGCCATCGCCGCCTCTAGCGACAGTCGCATGCCTGTGAATCGAGAGAGGGAGTCGGTCGTCACAGCGGCCTTATATCACCGCCTGGCGAGGCTCGGTCCAGCGCCATTCGCGCGCCGGCGGGGTCGCGCGCGCTCCTCATCCAATTGAGATAGTTTTTATGTTTTCCGAATTTGCGGCGCCGCCGTGATATGATTTGAGAATCACTCAGCGCGTGATCAGCGCGTGAGCCGACGCCTCGGCCCTAAACGGATTTTTAGCGTGATGATCGCTTTTGCGCGATTTGCCTTCCTGACCAATGCGACGAGCCGCCTCATCGCTCTGTCGCTCGTCGCAATCCTGTTAACGATTCCTTTCGCGTCTTCGGCTCAGGCGCTGGGCCAGTTCATCGTCATGGATTCGGTTGGACTGCCGGTCAAGCCGGGCCAGGAGATCGACCTCACCCGCCCGCTGACGCTCCGTTCCGGCGAAAAACTCAGTCTGATCGGCTATAACGGCTTCATCATGAACTTCGTCGGCCCCACAACCGTGACGGCGGCGCAAGTGGCGAATCCCTATGGCGGCAAGTTCTTCGACCCTCTGCGTTCCTTGGTGGAGAAGTTGGAGAAGTCGGGAACGCTGCGCAGCGCGAGCGCGGGCGGCCGTGCGCTGGAGAACCCATGGCATATCGATGTGACGCGCCCAGGATCGCGTTGCGTCATCGACCGGGCGCCAGTCACGGTTTGGCGCGACAGCGCGACGCAAGCGCAGACGCTCGTGATCGGGCCAGCGGGGGCGAGTTGGGCCGCGACGGTCGAGTGGCCGCGCGACAGCGACCTGATGGCGCTCGGCTCGGACGTGCGCTTCGACAATGGCGAGCGTGTGCTGGCCGAACTGGAAGGGGTCGCGAACGAGTTGACGATCCATGTGATCCCTCGATCCGTCGTCTCCCCCGCCGCCCAGGCCGCCTGGATGATCGAAAAGGGCTGCGAAGAGCAAGCCGTCGTCATCGTGCGGGGATTAATCGGGAATTGACGCGAAGGCGCAGCGGAATCGTCCTGGGCGCGTTGGCGTTCGCAGGGGCGCTCGCGCCGATCGCCGCCCCCGCCCAGACTCCGGCGCCGCGACTGCCACCGTCGGTCGAACCGCGTCCCGCGCAGCCGCCGCGAGCGACGACCGCGCCCCGCACGGATTTTGAGTTCTCGATCAACACGCCGCGCACCGAACGGGAGATCGACGCGACGCTCAGCCCACGCTTCGCAGTCCGCGACATCGTTATAGACGGCGCGACGATCTTCGGGCGCGACGACCTCAAGCCCTTGTTCGAAGGCCTGCTTGGCAGAGAGGCGAGCCTCGCGGAGATCGCCGGCGTCGCGACGCAGATCGAACGCCGCTACCGGGCCGCCGGCTATCTGTTGGCCCAGGCCTTCGTGCCGCGCCAGCGCGTGCGGGATCAGGTCTTCCAGATCAAGGTCGTGGAGGGCGCGATCGCGAACGTGCTGGTGGAGGGCGCGGTCGACGAGAGTTTGCGAGGCCACCTGGTCAAGCTGATGGCCCCGATCACGGCGCAGCGGCCGATCACTCAGGACGTGCTGATGCGCGCCTTGATGCTGGCGAACGATCTGCCGGGCGTCACGGCCACCGGCGTGCTGCGCGCGGCCGTCGACGAACCGGGCGCGGCCGACCTCCTGCTCGCGGTGGAAGTGCGCGATCAGTCCTACGCCCTGTCGGTCGGCAATCGCGGCACGCGGTTCCAGGGGCCCTGGTCCGCCTCCAGTTCGGCTGTTTTCAACGGGCTGCTCGGTCGAACCGAGCAGATCGCCGTGGCCCTGACGGCGACGCCGGA
>JBMLRS010000461.1:1752-4263 GCA_049240905.1 Elsteraceae bacterium | reverse complement strand
ATCCCCGCTCCGATCCGCACCCAGGTCAACATGCCGAAGGGCGGCGCCTTCGTCATGCGCGTGGAGGGGGGCGTCGTGACGCTTGAGCCCCTTTCGCACGCTATCGCCGCCGTCCAGGCGATGATGAAGCCCTACGCGATAGAAGGGCGCAGCATGGTTGATGAGCTGATCGCCGATCGCCGTGCTGAAGCCGCGCGGGAAGCGGCTGGGGAAGATTGATGACGGCGTTCGTGCTCGACTCATCCGCCGTGATGGCCGTGATGTTCGGCGAGCCGGGACAGGAAAAGGTGGTGGCGACGCTCCCAGGCGCGCTGCTCTCAACCGTCAATCTATCGGAGATCATCGCCAAGCTGACGATGCGCGGCGTCAACGCTCAGGAGGCGGAGAACGCGATCAGAAGGTTGGGGGTGGAGTGCTTGGATTTCTCCGCCGCACAGGCTCGGATCGCCGGCGATCTGCGGTCGCTTACGAAATCCGTAGGTTTGTCGTTGGGCGATCGGGCCTGTCTGGCGCTCGGGATAGAGCGCCGAGCGGAAATCCTCACCGCCGATCGCGCGTGGGCGGCGCTCAATCTTCCCGTGGCCGTATCCCTGATCCGATAGACGAAGCAGCGTCGCCGCCGAACCGAGCCCCCTACCCTGCGATCGCCCGTCCGTCCGCGCCGAAGAAATGGCAGTCGTCGGGGTTGATGCGGATGGGGAGCTTGTCGCCGGGCGTTAACGGCTTTTGGCCGGGCAGCTTCACCACCAGGGTCTGGCCGCCGGGGGTGGCGAGGTAGGCGATGGTTTCGTCGCCGAGCTGTTCGGCCAGGGTGACGGGGAGCCTCAACTCCCCGTCGAGGGTGATCTGCTCGGGCCGGACGCCCAAGGCGGTGGGGCCGTCGGGCAAGCCTGCGCGGGCGATGGTGATTCCGCCGGCCTCGAACACGCCGGCCTTCATGGCGCCGTCGAGGATGTTCATGCGCGGCGAGCCGAGGAAGCCTGCGACGAAGCGGTTGGCGGGCTTGTTGTAGAGCTCCAGCGGGGATCCCACCTGCTGCACCACGCCGCCCTCCAGCACCACGATGCGGTCGGCCATGGTCATGGCCTCGACCTGATCATGGGTGACGTAGATCGAAGTCACGCCGAGGCTGCGGTGGAGCTTGGCGATCTCCACCCGCATCTGCACGCGCAGTTCGGCGTCGAGGTTCGAGAGCGGCTCGTCGAACAGGAAGACCTTGGGATCGCGCACGATCGCCCGGCCGATCGCGACGCGCTGGCGCTGACCGCCGGACAGGGCCTTGGGCTTGCGGTCCAGCAACGCGTCAAGCTTCAGCAGCTTCGCGGTCTCGGTCACGCGGCGACGGATCTCCTCCTTCGGCATGCGCGCGGTCTCGAGCCCGAAGGCCATGTTGGAATAGACCGTCATATGCGGGTAGAGCGCGTAGGACTGGAACACCATGGCGATGCCGCGCTGGGCCGCCTGCACGTCGTTGATGGGCTTTCCCTCCATGCGGATCTCGCCGGAGGTCGGCTGCTCCAGCCCGGCGATGATGCGCAGCAAGGTGGATTTGCCGCAGCCGGACGGGCCGACGAACACGACGAACTCGCCGCGCTCGATGGTCAGATCCACGCCATGGATCACCGGCACCGGGCCGAAGCGCTTCACGATGCCATGAAGCGACAGCGCGCTCACAGCCAGCCCCGATAATCCGGCGCGTCGGCGGGGATCGGGAGGTCCACCGTCTCGCGCGTGCGGGCGGAGCGGTAAAGCGCGGTCAGCAACTCAATCGAGCGGCGGGCGTCGTCGAGCGTGACGGGCGGCGGGGAACCCTTGTCCAACGCCTCGGCGAAGGCGAGGAACTGGCCGGCGAAGCCCTGCTTGCCGGGCGTGACGGATCCGGCGACCCGGTCGATCTCCGCCTGCTTCTCCCTAGCGCGGGCGGTGAAGCGCCAGCCATCGAAGCCGAATTTATAGGGCTCCAGATTGCTTTCGGCCGTGAAGCCCTCGAAATGGAAGCGCAGGCGGGAGAGTTCCTCCGCCGCGCCGAGAGTGACGGACAGGCTGGCCAAGGCGCCGGACGCCAGGGTGACCGTGGCGACCGCGCAATCCTCCGTCTCGATCGGGTTCACCCGCGTGGTGGCGGCGGCGTTGACCGTGGTGATCGGGCCGACCAGCCAATCCAGCGCGTCATGGGCGTGGATCGCGTGGGTGATCAGGCAGCCGCCCCACTCGGTCGCTTTCGCGCCGCGCCAGGGGACGGAGTAATAGACCGAGTCACGCGCCCAGGCGGTCTCGATGCTGGCGAGGAACAGCTTGCCGGCGAGGCCGGCCTCCATCAGCGCGCGCAGGCGGCGGAAGCCGTCGCCGAAGCGATATTGGAAGACCGGCATCAGGACCCGGCCGCTATCCTTGGCGATCTGGGCGATGCGGTCGCACTCCGCCAGGGAGCTGAGCAGGGGTTTCTCGCAGACGACAATCTTGCCGGCCTTCAAGGCGTCGAAGACGATGTAGGCCGTCATCAGCTTGGTC
>JBMLRS010000461.1:0-1742 GCA_049240905.1 Elsteraceae bacterium | reverse complement strand
AACACATGCTTGCCGGCCTTCAAGGCGGCTTCGATCATCGGGGCGTGCAGCGCGGGCGGGGTGCAGATGTCGACGACATCGATCTCCGGGCGGGCCAGCATCGCCTCGAACTCCAGCGCTGAAACCGCGCCGCCCTCTTGAGCTTGGGCGATCCGGTCGGCGTTGAGATCGACGACCGTGGTGACCTGGAAATGCTCGCTTAGCTCGCGCCAGGCTTTCAGATGCATGGCCCCGATGCCGAGGCCGACGATGGCGACTTTGCGGGTCATGCGCCAACTCCCAAGCGAGTGGCGCGGGCCTGGGCGGTGAGCGCCAGCTCGGTCGCCAGGAAGCAGTGGGCCTGGGACATGGCGGTCTCCGTCCGGTCGCGGACGTCGGCGATTAACTCCCGGCCGTAGGGCAGAACCACGTCCGAGCAATCGATGTAGCGGCTGCCCTTGGCGTCGACCAGGAACAGGTGGTCTTTGCCAGGGCGGCCTTGAACGTCGATGTATTTGCGCAGCTCGATGTAGCCGTCGGTTCCGAGGATGGTGAGGCGGCCGTCGCCCCAGACGCCGAGTCCGTCCGGCGTGAACCAATCGACGCGGACATAACCGGTGGCGGTCGAGCAGCGCAGCAGGATCTCGCCGAAATCCCCCAGCTCCGCATGCTGGGGGTGGTGGCGGTTGGCGACAGAGGAAGTGACCACTTCGGCGGATGTGGCGCCGGTGAAGGCCAGGAACTGGTCGCACTGGTGCGAGGCGATGTCGCACAGGATGCCGCCAAAGCGCTCCTGCTTGAAGAACCACCAGGGGCGCGTGTGCAGCTTGGCGTGATGCGGGCCGAGGCCGACCGTGTTGACCACTTGCCCGATCGCGCCCGCCCGCACGAGATCGAGCGCGCGGACGGTGGAGCGGGTCTCGAACCGCTCCGAATAGCAGATGGAGTAGATCCGCCCGGTCTCCTGCTGCGCGGCGCGCAGTTCGGCCAATTGCGCGAGGCTGGTGGCGCCGGGCTTGTCGGTCATCACGTCCTTGCCGCGCCGCATCGCCTGGACGCCCAAAGGCGCGCGGTCGGCCGGGATGCCGGCGGTGACGATCAGCTGGATCGTGGGGTCGTCCAGCAGGGTCTCGGCGCTTTTGGCCTTGGGGATGGCTGAGTACTGCGCGGCGAATGCCTCGGCCAGATCCGGCTCCGGCGCATACCAGCCGACGAATTCGCCGCCGCCCTCCAGCGCGAAGGCGATCTGACCATGGATATGCGGGTGATTGACGCCGATCACGGCGAAGCGGACTGACATGAGGCCTCAGCGTTTAAGTCCGGACATCGCGATGCCCTGGATCAGGAATTTCTGAAAGAAAATGAAGAAGATGAAAACCGGCAGCAGGGACAGCGTGGACATCGCGAAAAGCTGACCCCAGCTCGATTGCGAGGTGGAGTCGGTGAAGCTGCGCAGCGCCAGCGGCACGGTGTAGTGGCTGACGTCGTTCAGATAGATCAGCGGCCCGAAGAAATCGTCCCAGGTCCAGATGAAGGTGAAGATCGCCGCCGTGCCGATCACGGGCGTGGAGAGCGGCAGCATGACCCGCCAGTAGATCCGCCAAGGGCCGCAGCCGTCCATGATCGCGGCTTCGTCCAGCTCGCGCGGGATGCCCCGGAAGAACTGCACGAACAGGAAGATGAAGAAGGCGTCCGCGCCGAGGAACTTCGGGACCACCAGGGGAAGGAAAGTGTCGACCCACTCCAGCTTCAGGAACAGCACA
>JBMLRS010000460.1:0-1372 GCA_049240905.1 Elsteraceae bacterium | reverse complement strand
GGAGAGGGTCAGGAACATGTGCGGCATGCGCATCGCCGCCTGATAATAGAGGCCGGGCGGCAGCATCTCCGCATCGTCCGACACGAAGACGTCCTTCAGCAGGAGCGTGCGGCTGACCGTGCCGCGCATGCCCAGCGGATCCCAGTCGCCGACCACGGAGACGCCCTCGGCGTCTGCGGGGATCGCCAGATAGAGCGTGTCGCGCCGGCCGGCGTCCGGCCGGTCCTGGCTGCAGACGATGCCGTAGTAATGCGCCGCGACGGACAGCGAGGCGAAAATCTTCTTGCCGTTGATGATCCAGCCGCCATCGACCCGCTTCGCCAGCGTGCCGAACGGGCTGGCCCCGGCCGCGGCCGATCCGCCTTCGGAGAAAGGCTGGGCGAAGATCGCGCCGTCCTCGACGATGCGGCGGTAATGCTTGTTGCGGCGCTCTTCATGCTGGCGGCGCTGCTCCGGCGTCATGTCCAGACCATCGGCCAGCGCGCCGGTCCAGAGCGCGGAGCAGGCGTGCATGTTGAAGGTCAGCGCGGTCGCGCCGCACCAGCGGCCCAGCTCCGCCGAGACGCGGGAATATGTGGCGTAATCCGCGCCCAGCCCGCCCTGATCCTTCGGCACGCAGAGGCCGAGGAAACCAACCGCGCGCATGTCGTCGTAATTCTCGAACGGGAAGCGGCCTTCACGGTCGTAAGCAGCGGCGCGCGGGGCGAATTTCTCGCGGCCCAGCCGATTGGCGAGGGCGATCAGATCCTGGCTCATGGCGCGATTCCGGCTTGGGCGAAGAAGTTTTCCAGCGCGGCGTTGTAGGCGGCGGGATGCTCCAGATTGGCGAGATGGCCGCGGCCCTCCAGGCAGACATAGCGCGCGCCCGGGATCTTCTCCGCCATGCGCGCCATCATCTTGGCCGGGGCGTTGCCGTCATGCTCGCCGGCGAGGCAGAGGGTGGGAACGGCGCCCAGCGATTCCAGCCCCGCGCGACCTTCGAAGGTCGCGGTCAGGCGGATCGCGTCGGCGAAGGCTTTCTCGGTGACGACGCTGAGCGCCTCCAAGGCGAGGGTCAGGCCGCCGGCGTCCGGCTCGTTCGGCCCCATCATGCCGCGGATCATCGTCGGGCCGAGATCGACCAGCTTCTGCCCGGACTCCAGCGGCTCGACGCGGGCTCTCACCCATTCCTTCTGCCAGTCGCCGTTGGGATCGCCGAAGGAGGGGCTGGTGCCGGACAGGACCAGCGCGCTGAGGCGATCGGCGTGCCGGGCGCCGAAATGCTGGGCGATCATGCCGCCCAGGGAATGGCCGATAATCGCCGCCTTCTCGATTTCCAGCACGTCCAAAAGCTCCAGCACCGCCTCGGTCATGCCGTCCCAGGTCATCGCTG
>JBMLRS010000459.1:0-2618 GCA_049240905.1 Elsteraceae bacterium | reverse complement strand
GGTCGAGGCGGGCGAGCGGCTCGGGTTTCTGCCGGGCGACCTGAAGGACAAGATCGATCCCTATCTTCGCCCGCTCTACGACGCGCTGCACGACATGCTGCCGGCGGAGCAGGTGGCCAAACGGTTGGCCAACGGCGAGATCGAGATCGCGCCTTTGGCCTTCATGCGCGGTCGGACTCTGTCGAACGCCTTCATCATCTTGGACGAAGCGCAGAACACCACGCCGACCCAGATGAAGATGTTCCTGACCCGTCTGGGCGAGGGCAGCCGCATGGCGATCACCGGCGACCTCAGTCAGGTCGATCTGCCGCTCGGCGCGCGTTCGGGCCTGCGCGACGCGCTCGAAGTGCTGGACAAGGTGCCGGAGGCGAACATCGTGCGCTTCAACGACGGCGACGTGGTGCGCCACCCGCTCGTCACAAGGATCGTGCGCGCCTACAACGCCTTCGACAATCGGCTGACGCCGCCGCCTGCGACGCCGTCAACCTGATCCAGCATGTCCCCTAGGCAAGCCAAGCCGTCCCCCCTGACCCTCCATCTGTCGATCGAGGATCGGGGGTGGACGGCGATCCCCTCGGTCAGGAGCGTCGCGCGCAAGGCGGCGCTCGCCGCCTACGCTCTGGCGGGCGACGGCCGTCCGGCCGAGGCGAGCTTGCTGTTGACCGACGACGCCGCGTTGCAGGCGCTCAACCGCGATTGGCGCGGGATCGACAAGCCGACCAACGTCCTGGCGTTCGCCAATCCGCCGGAGCCG
The DNA here is from genome assembly GCA_049240905.1 of Elsteraceae bacterium. Lineage (GTDB taxonomy): Bacteria > Pseudomonadota > Alphaproteobacteria > Elsterales > Elsteraceae > JBMLRS01. Next base: position 1,864 of record JBMLRS010000459.1, on the reverse strand, counting down.
TTCTTGGCCGACGGGCCGCCGCGCGCGCTCGGCGACGTCGCGGTCGCGCTGGAGACGGTGTTGCGGGAAGCCGCGGAGCAGGGCAAGCCGCCTGCGGCCCATCTTTGCCACATGGTGGCGCATGGATTGCTGCATCTCCTGGGTCGGGATCACTTGATCGACGCGGAGGCCGAGGCGATGGAGAACGAGGAGCGACAGGTGCTGGCGCGCTTGGGCTTCCCAGACCCCTACCAAATACCCTATCAACTGCTGGTGAACGAAGGGCGCGCGGTCGCGCCCGTGAGGACGTAAATCGTGAGTGAGGCTGGACCTAGTCCGGCGGCCGAGCGTTCCCGCCCGGCCGCCACCCAACAAGATCCCGTCGGCCGAAACGCCGGGTTGTTCGACCGTTTAAGGAGCCTGTTCGGCCGCCGCAGCGGCGAAAGCGTGCGCGAAGCGATCGAAGAGCTGATTGAAGAGAGCGACGTCGCCGAGGAGCCGATCGACCCTGACGAGCGCGCGCTGCTCCGCAATATTCTGAGCCTGCGCGAGATCACCGTCTCCGACGTGATGGTGCCGCGCGGTCAGATCCTGGCGGTCGAGGAGAGCACCGGCTTCAGCGAAGTCGTCTCGATCATCGCGAAGTCGGCCCATTCGCGCTTGCCAGTGTACCGCGACGATCTCGATCAGGTCATCGGCATGGTCCACATCAAGGACGTGATAGCGGCGACCGCCTCCGGCCACGCGCCGACACTGAAGTCGCTCTTGCGCAAGGTGCTGTTCGTGCCGCTGTCGATGGGGTGTCTGTCGCTCTTGGCGCAGATGCGCCAGACGCGCACGCACATGGCTCTGGTCGTCGACGAGTATGGCGGCATCGACGGTTTGGTGACGATCGAGGACGTGGTGGAGCAGATCGTCGGCGACATCGAGGACGAGCACGAAGATCAGGCGGCCCCGCCGATCGATCTGCGTCCCGACGGCGTGCTGCTGACGCGCGCCAGCGTGCCGATCAGCGATCTGGAGAAGGTGATCGGGCCGTTCCTGTCCGAAGATGAGCAGGACTCGATCGACACCATCGGCGGGCTTGTCTACAACCTCGCCGGCCGCGTCCCGGAGCCGGGCGAGCGCGTGACCCACGCCTCGGGCATCGAGATCGAGGTGCTGAGCGGCGACCGCAGACGCATCGACCGCCTGCGGCTTGAGAATCTTCCCGGAACGGCTTTCGGCGCGTCAGCGCCCACTTCATGAGATATTGGGCGGTGTCCGCGCTGCAGGGTTGGCGGCGCGCCGCCGCCGCTTGCCTTCTCGGCGCCTTGGCGACCGGCGCGATGCCGCCCATCAGCCTGTGGCTGCTTTTGTTTCCCTCCTTCATCGGCCTGCTGTTGCTGCTGGAGAGCGCGCGCGGGGCGAAAGCGGCGTTCTATGACGGCTGGTGCTTCGCGCTGGGATTCTTCGCCACAGGGCTCTACTGGATCGCCAACGCCCTGCTGATCGACGCCGCCGCCTTCTGGTGGATGGTGCCGTTCGCCGTGCTGGGTCTGCCGGCCTTTCTCGCCTTGTTCGTCGGAGCAGCCGCCGCCGCCTGGCGCTGGCTTGCGCCTGGCCCGATCCTGGGCGCCCCGTTGCTGGCGGCGCTCTGGTCCCTGGCCGAACTGGCGCGCGGCCATCTGCTGACCGGCTTCCCCTGGAACCTGATCGGCTACGCCTGGTGGGAGCGGCCCGAACCGCTTCAAGGCATGGCGCTGATCGGCGCTTATGGCCTCGGTTTCGTGAGCGTGTTGGCCGCGACCGCGCCCGCCGCCCTGCGCGGCCGCAAGCCGCGTCGAATCGCCGCGGGCGCGCTCTGCGCGCTGCCGCTGCTGGGGCTGACCGTCTGGGGGCAGGC
>JBMLRS010000458.1:0-3377 GCA_049240905.1 Elsteraceae bacterium | reverse complement strand
TACAGCCAGTTCATCGCGCACCACTACGTTTTCTACCGTCCCCTGCTTCTTTTCTCTGTGTCTTTGTCTTCCTTCTCATTCCTGCTGCTTTTTTTTTCGTCTGTCCCCTGCCTTTTTCCAATCAATCGCACCTTCGCCGCATCGTCTCGGCTGCCGCAGTGGGTCAAGGCGACGTTCACCAAGACCGTTGCCACCCGCGGCGCTGCCGTGATCAAGACGCGCGGCGCGTCCTCGCAGCGGCGGGCGGGCGCGGGGGAGGTGGCAAGCGCGGCGGTGGCGGCGGCGGCCGTGCAGCGACGCCCGTCGAGGGCAGGCCGGGCCAGGCCCAGGAATGGGAATGGCGCACCTGGTTCGATCGGGTCGGCGCCCCTGGCGCGCCGCGCGCGAGCGTGCGGTACGAGGACATCGGACCGGCGATCACCGCCGCCGTGGAGGGCGCCGGCGTCGTGATCGCCCGGTCGCTCCTGGTCCAGGACGCGTTGGCGGACGGCCGATTGGTTCGGGCGCTCGATCCTCGCTGGGACCTGCCCTCCAGCAAAGTCCACACGCTCTCTTGGCCTGCCGCGCTGATCGGCGACGACCGTGTCCGCGCCTTCGCCGCCTGGCTCCTCGCCGAGGCCAGGAGATCCAGCCCTGCGCCCGCGTGAAGCGCGCCGGGCGTCTTGAATCTCGCGTCAACTTGAATACGTCTTCGGCCGATCTCATCCGGAGATCGGTGAAAGGAGCGTGGAAGAGGAGAAGCAGAGGATGTTCGCCCTTTCTGTTGAAGATCTTGAGGTCGATCGCAACGGGTATGACGAACAGTTCGATCGACTTATCAAAAGCCGTCGCGTCTTTGAGCATCCGTCGCAGGTGCTGGCCGACGACGCGTTGTCGAGCATGGACAAGCGCGCGATCCTGTCCGCTTGGGCGTCCGACGCGCACGCGGTGGAATCGGCGCCGCCGCTGCGCCGCCCGCCTTTCGCGGCGCGCGCGGTCTCGATCGACGAAGTGATGGCGGCGCTGCGCCAGCTTGACCGGACAGCCCTCGGCCGAACCGCCCGTCGCGCGACGCAAGACCACGGGACCCCCGATCAAATCGCGGCGTGAGGCTGGAAGTGGCCGACGGGTCTTGAACGTCGGCATTGACATACAAAAGTCTTGCCCGCGGCGCTCATTGGAGGCCGATCGGGCGATCCCCGACCATGTTGCTCATAGGAGGATGTGGTGATGATGCGTGTGACGACGATTGTTTGGCGGAGCCGGACGCGGGTGAACCCCGCGCAAGCTCTATGGATGGATCTTGGGCGCGACGATTTCTCCACGCCCCATCGGCCGCCCGTGATCGAAGGCCAATTCTCGCGGGTGGAGAAATCCAGTTGGATGGAGCGGGCGCGGGAGCGTCTTCAGCGCGGCAAGGCCTGGGTCCTGGGCGCCGCGGCGATCGCCGCGGTGCTGGTTCTGGGCGCCGCGTCGGCTTTCGCCAGCGCCGGATCGCCGACCGTCGCCCCGATGTTGAAGGCGGTGACGCCGGGCGTGGTGAACATCGCGGTCAGCGGACGAAAAGCGGACGAAAGCGCGTTGGGCGCCGATCCCGTGTTCCGCCAGTTCTTCGGCTATCGCCAGCAACCCAGCCGCGCCTTCACGGCGAACGGCTCCGGCGTCATCGTCGATGCGGCGGCAGGTTACGTGCTGACCAACAACCATGTCATCGAACGGGCCGACAAGATCGAAGTAATCACCAAGGATAACCGCCGCTTGCCCGGCCGGCTGGTCGGCCGCGACCCGGAAACCGACATCGCCGTGGTCAAGGTGGATCCGGTCGGGCTGACCGCCGTCCCGTTCGGCGACAGCGACAAGTTGGAGGTGGGCGACTTCGTGCTCGCGATCGGCAACCCGTTCGGCCTGGGCCAGACCGTCACTTCCGGCATCGTCAGCGCGCTCGGCCGAACCGGCCTTGGGATCGAGGGCTATGAGGACTTCATCCAGACCGACGCCTCGATCAATCCCGGCAATTCCGGCGGGGCGCTGGTTACTTATGACGGCCGGCTGATCGGGATCAACACGGCGATCCTGGCCCCGAACGGCGGCAATGTCGGCGTCGGCTTCGCCGTGCCGATCAACATGGCGCGCAGTGTGATGGATCAGCTCATCCGCTACGGCAAGGTGGAGCGCGGCCGCATCGGCGTGGCGCTTCAGGATCTGACGCCGGAGCTGGCGCAGACGATGAACGCCCGGCCTACGCGCGGCGCGCTGATCAGTCAGGTCGAGGCGAATTCGCCGGCCGCCCGGTCCGGTCTCCGCAAGGGCGACATCGTGATCGCGGTCGACGGGACGCCGGTGGCGAGCGCGGCGCAGCTGCGCAACCGCGTGGGCCTGACCCGCGCGGGCGAAGCCGTGCAGTTGACGATCGATCGCCAGGGCAAGGAGCAGCGGTTGGACGTCTCCGTCGCCCAGAGCGTCAAGGGCTGACGCCATATTGACGGGCGTCTGGCGGAGGCCTGTAATGGCCTGATCCTCTGTGATCACGGCCAAATTCGCCCCCGCCAGGAGCCCGTTCATGTCCGATCTTTCTTCCGCCGACGCCGACGCCCTCAAGCAACGGTTGGAGGCGGCGGGGGTGCGCTACGCGCTGGCGACCTATGCGGACATTCACGGTCGATCGAAAACCAAAGTCGTCCCGATCTCCCATCTGAAGGACATGCTCGGCGGGTCGGAGCTGTTCACCGGGGCCGCGCTGGACGGCGTGCCGCAGGAGGTGAACGACGACGAAGTGGCCTCCGTCCCCGATCCATCGACCGCGACCATCCTGCCCTGGAAGCCGGACACGGTCTGGTTCGCCAGCGATCTCTGGCTGCCGGGCAAACCCTTCGAGGCCTGCTCGCGCCAGATTCTGCGCCGCGCGGTCAAGAAGGCGGCGGACATGGGCTTCATATTCAATCTCGGCATCGAGACCGAATTCTTCATCTTCCAGGAGACGGAAGACGGCGGCTTCGCCCCGATCGGCCCCAAGCAACCGCTCGACAAGCCGGCCTACGACGTGCGCTCCACCCTGGAATGTTTCCCGGTGATCGACGAAATCGTCACAGCCATGAACAGCCTGGGCTGGGACGTCTATTCCTTCGACCAGGAAGATTCGCCCGGCCAATTCGAGACCGACTTCGTCTACGCCGACGCGCTGAAGATGGCCGATCGCTTCACCTTCTTCCGCCTGATGGCGCATGAGATCTGCCGCAAGCATGGCTTCTTCGCCAGCTTCATGCCGAAGCCCTACGGCCACCGCACGGGCAGCGGCGCGCATTACAACATGTCGCTGGCCGACAAGAACTCCGGCGTGAACCTGTTCGCCGATCCCAAGGATCCGCGCGGCTGCGGCCTCTCCACCCTGGGCTATCAGT
>JBMLRS010000457.1:0-5483 GCA_049240905.1 Elsteraceae bacterium | reverse complement strand
AGCGCCATCTCGCGCGCGGCGTCAATGTTCAGCTTGCCGCCGGGGGCGTGGATGATCACGCCGTTGGGCGCGCCGTGGTCCCGGATGTGACGGGTGAGCCGCCGCGTGTCGACGCCGGCGAGACCGATCAGATTATGGCCGCGCAGCCAATCCTCGAGATGCTGCGTCGCGCGCCAGCTCGCGGGCTCGGTCACGTCGGCGCGCAGGATCAGGCCGCGGCAGGAGGGGGTGATGGTCTCGATATCTTCGAGATTGCACCCCACATTGCCGATATGCGGGAAGGTGAAGGTGATGATCTGGCCGGCGTAGGATGGATCGGTCAGGATTTCCTGATAACCGGTCATCGAGGTGTTGAAACAGACCTCGCCGACCGATTCGCCGACCGCGCCGAAACCGGTTCCGTGAAAGACCGCGCCGTCGCTCAAGACCAAGGCGCCGGTCACCGGTCGCGCGAAAAGATCCGCGCCGGTCGCAGAAATCTGCGCGGCGGTCTGGGGCGTCGCGGTCATGTCGGGGTCTCCTGTGGGCAGGACTCTGAAAGGCGTGTTACAGAGCCGTGTTGCATGTAGGCGGCGGCGCTTCGCCGGTCAACCCTCGTCTGCCTCCTCCGCCTCCCTCTCATTCGTTCCTGGAGCCTAAAATGCTGCGCGAAACCCTCTCAGAAGCCATGAAAACCGCGATGCGGGAGCGTGACGCCCGCGCCACGGCCACAATTCGCATGGTGCTGGCCGCCGTGAAGTCGGCCGACATCGAGGCGCGCCCGAAAGGCGTCGCCGACGGCGTGAGCGACGAGGACATCGCCGGCATCATGCAGAAGCTGATCAAGCAGCGTCGCGAGAGCGCGACCATGTACGCGCAGGGCGGCCGACAGGATCTGGTGGATCAGGAGAACGCGGAGATCGAAGTGATCGAGCGCTTCCTGCCCAAGCAGATGGACGAAGCGCAGATGACGGCTGCGATCGACGCGCTGGCGACCGAGCTGGGCGCAGCCTCGATCAAGGACATGGGCAAGATGATGGCCGCGCTGAAGACCAAGTTCGCCGGTCAGATGGACATGGCCAAGGCCGGCGGCCTGGTGAAGCAACGGCTGGGCGGATAATTCATGGCGCTTCCGCCCGGCTTCATCGAGGAATTGCGGCGGCGCACCAGCGTGACCAGCCTGATCGCGCGGCGGGTGAAGCTGACGCGCAAGGGCAATCAGGCGCTCGGCCTCTGCCCCTTCCATAACGAGAAGACGCCGAGCTTCTACGTCTATGAAGATGACGGGCACTACAAATGCTTCGGCTGCGGCGTCTATGGCGACGCCTTCGCCTTTCTGGAGGCGACCGAAGGCTTGGGCTTCCGCGAGGCGGTCGAGCGTTTGGCGGCCGACGCCGGGATGGAGATCCCGAAGGACCGCCCGGTCGACGAGCAGGCCCAAGCGGTCCGTCGCAGCCTGGAAGAGGCCATGGAGGCGGCCGTCGGGATCTATCACGAGACCCTGCGCAAGCCCGAGGGGGCTGAAGCTCTCGCCTATCTGATCTCGCGCGGGGTGACGTCCGCGGACATTTCAGCCTTCAAGCTGGGCGCCGCGCCGAACGACGGGCGTTTCCTGAAGAGCCGGCTGATCGCCGACGGCTTCACCGAGGAGACGCTGATCGCGGCCGGGCTTCTGGGCGAAGGCAAGGAAGGCCGACCAAGCTATGATTACTTCCGCAACCGGGTCCTTTTCCCGATCGCGGACCGGCGCGGGCGCTGGATCGCGTTGGGTGGGCGCGTGCTGGATGATTCCAAGCCGAAATATCTGAACTCCCCAGAGACACCGCTGTTCAGCAAGGGGAAGAGCCTCTACGCCCTGCATCGGGCGCGCGAGGCGACCGCCAAGGGTCAGACAGCTCTGGTGGCCGAAGGCTATATGGACGTGATCGCGCTGCATCGCGCGGGCTTCACTGGGGCCATGGCGCCGCTGGGCACGGCTCTGACCGAAGATCAATTGAGCGCGTTGTGGCGGCTGTCGTCCGAGCCGGTGCTCTGTTTCGACGGCGACCGCGCGGGCAAGGCCGCGGCGCTGAAGGCGGCGGATCGCGCCATGCCGCTGCTCTCCTCCGAGCGGTCGTTGCGCGTGGTGCTGCTGCCGGACGGGCTGGATCCGGATGATCTGCTCCGCCAGCCTGACGGGCCGGCGCGGTTCCGCGCCCTGCTTGACGAGGCCATGCCGCTGTCCACGCTGCTGTGGGAGGCGGAGCTGGCGGAGAAGCCGATCGACGGGCCCGAGCGGTTGGCCGATCTGAAACGCCGGCTCTACGCGAGGATCGATCGGATCGCGGAGCAGGACCTGCGCCGGATGTACGCCGAGGATGTCGGCCGCCGGCTGCGAAAGCTGACCGGCGACGATCAGGATGCCCGGCGCGAGGGCGGCAGACCCTGGACGCCCCGCCCGCGCGCGGCGCAGACCGGGCGCCGGTTTGGCCCGGCGCCGCCGCCGGCCGCCGTCTCCAGCACCCCCTCGCAACGACGCAGCCTGACCTGGTTGTCGGCGAAAAATCTCTTGGCGATTCTGGTCAGCCGGCCAGCTTTGATCGGCGAGTTCGTCGAACCGCTCGCGGCCGCGACGCTCGGCGACTCGGAGCATGAACGCTTGCGGCAGACCTTGGTCGGCAGCGCCGAATCGTTCGAAACTCTTGACGGGGAGGCGCTCTCGACCCACCTTGGGGAATTGGGGTTCGGGCGCTTGCTCGCCGACTTCGCAAAACCGAGCGTAAAGTTTACAGCGGCCGCCGTGCGGCAGGACACGCCTATTGAAGAGGCCCGTCAAGCATGTGCGAGCTATCTGGAGCATCTGCGGCGCGCGGTCGAGTTGGAGGACCGGCGCGAGATGGCGGATCGGGCGATGACCACCCTGGATCTGGAAGATGGGCGCAGGCTGATGTCCGAACGTTACGCATCGCGGATGTTCGATAATGTGGACGCGGTCGAGCCGAATAAGTGACAAGACCGGCACTTGAAGATTGAACCCGCCGGTGGACGCCGGCGGATTTTGACAAATGTTGTTTGGGGCGCGGTGGAAACCACGCCGCCGATGAATGAGGCGTAACGAGAATGGCACAGAAGACCGGCACGGCCACCGAAGAGCCCGCGGCGCAGGACGACGCGATCGAAAGCTCCCTGCTCGACAACATCTCCGCGTCCATCAAGCGTCTGGTCGCGCGCGGCAAGGAGCGCGGCTACGTCACCTATGACGAGTTGAACGCCGCCCTGCCCCAGGAACAGGTCTCGTCCGAACAGATCGAAGACACCATGGCCATGCTGTCCGAGTTGGGCGTGAACATGGTTGAAGGCGACGACGCCGAAGAGCCGGAGGCGGTCGCCGCGGTCGACGAAGGCGAGTCGGAGGAAAAGGCCGCCGGCAACGTCAATGAAGAAGACATCGGCCGGACCGACGACCCTGTGCGCATGTACCTGCGCGAGATGGGGTCGGTCGAGCTGCTGTCGCGCGAAGGCGAAATCGCCATCGCCAAGCGCATCGAGGCCGGTCGCGAAATGATGATCGGCGGCCTGTGCGAAAGCCCGATCACCGTGCGCCAGCTGATGATCTGGCGCGACGCCCTGCAGCAGAACCGCATGCTGCTGCGCGACGTGATCGATCTGGACGCCACTTACGGCGCCTCGACCGACGCGCCCGTCGGCCCGGCTGATTCCGAGCTGGCCGAAGTGGAGGCTGACGAAGAGCCCTTGGTCGAGCCCGGCGTCGCCGAAGAAGAGAACGAGGACGAGGTCGGCGTCTCGCTCTCCGCCATGGAGGCGGCGATCAAGCCGCAGGTGCTGGAGCTGCTGGACAAGATCGCCGTCACCCAGGCCGGCATGGCCAAGATGCAGCAGAAGCGCCTTCAGCTGATGCTGAAGGGCGAGGAAGTTCCGAAGACCACGGAGAAGCGCTACGAGAAGGGCCGCAGCGAATTGCTGGAGGCCATGCGCTCAGTTCGGCTGAACCCGTTGCGCATCGAGCAGCTGGTCGAGCAGTTGAACGCGGTCAGCCGCCAATTAACCCAGTATGACGGTAAGCTGCTGCGCCTTGCCGAAGCCAGCCGCGTGTCGCGCGACGAGTTCCTGCGCCGCTATCTGGGTTCCGAGATCGATCCCAAATGGCTGGACGATCTGGCCGAAACCTCGCTGCCCTGGGCCAACCTGCGCACGCGCAGCGGCAAAGAAGTGAACGAGATCCGCCAGCAGATCGCCAAGCTGGCGCAGGAAGTCGGGCTGCCGATATCGGAGCTGCGCCGCGTGGTGCAGACCACCCAGCGCGGCGAGCGCGAAGCCTCCAAGGCGAAGAAGGAGATGGTCGAGGCGAACCTGCGGCTCGTGATCTCGATCGCCAAGAAATACACCAACCGCGGGCTGCAGTTCCTGGACCTGATTCAGGAGGGCAACATCGGCCTGATGAAGGCCGTGGATAAGTTCGAGTATCGCCGCGGTTATAAATTTTCTACCTACGCAACTTGGTGGATCAGGCAGGCGATCACGCGCTCGATCGCCGACCAAGCGCGCACGATCCGCATCCCCGTGCATATGATCGAGACGATCAACAAGCTGGTGCGGACCTCACGCCAAATGCTCCATGAGATCGGCCGCGAGCCGACCCCGGAGGAGCTTGCCGAAAAACTGGGCATGCCGCTTGAGAAGGTGCGTAAGGTCCTGAAGATCGCCAAAGAGCCGATCAGCCTGGAAACCCCGATCGGCGACGAAGAAGACAGCCATTTGGGCGACTTCATCGAAGACAAGAACGCGGTTTTGCCGGTCGAAGCCGCCATTCAGGCAAATCTGCGGGAAACCACCACTCGCGTCCTGGCGTCTTTGACGCCACGCGAAGAACGAGTCTTGCGCATGCGCTTTGGCATTGGCATGAACACGGACCACACTCTGGAAGAGGTCGGCCAGCAATTCTCCGTGACGCGCGAGCGCATTCGCCAGATCGAAGCGAAGGCGCTGCGCAAGTTGAAGCATCCGTCAAGATCCAGAAAATTGCGTAGCTTCCTGGACACCTAGGCCAGTTAGCGGAGCAATTGAAGCCGCCTGTTCTCTGGTCTTGAGACCTTTGTTGTGATAAATGTCTCAGGATCTGGGTGAAACTTTTCTATAATTTACCGATAGAAGGCGTCACCCGATCGGCCGGCGGGCCCGTAGTTCAGCGGTTAGAACGCGCCGCTCATAACGGTGTTGTCGCAGGTTCGAGTCCTGCCGGGCCCACCAACCGTAGCGCATCTTTCGGTTGAGGTTGGCTCGGTTAGTTTATTCTGGGTTGTGGGATTGGGATAGTCGCGGTGGAAGACGGAGCGTCATCAAAAGCGAGGCTTGCTCAGGAGCTGCTCGCGGCCCTGCGAGTGGATCGAAACGCCCGGCCGGCGCCGCGCGCGCCAGGGGCGGCGGCGATGAGCGCGCAACCGCGCCCGCGCATGGCCCCGCAAGAGATGGAAATGGCCGAGACGGTGGCGCCAGGGCCTCAGAAT
>JBMLRS010000456.1:0-1122 GCA_049240905.1 Elsteraceae bacterium | reverse complement strand
GTATTCGGCGACCTTGGCGCGCGCGCGGGCGGGCGATGTCACGGCGGCCGGAGAGCTCCAGGGCTATGCGCAGACCGCGCTCCAGCAGACCCAGAGCTATTACGCCTCCGGCGCCGGCTACGCGACCTACTTCGATCAGGTCCAAGGCGATCTGACCGACTTCGCCGACTATGCCGGCAAGCAGGTCTCCCTCGCTGATCAGGCCCTCGGCGTCCAGAAGGACACCTTGGCGAACGTCCGAACCATCGCGCAGATCATGATGGAGATGGACGCGGCCAAGAAGGCGGTCACGAACGCGGGCGGCTCCATCGGCGGCGCGGCGGCTTCAGTCGGACGGGGGCTGGACGGCGGCGGCTTCGGCAATGGCGCGCTCTCTACCGAGCAGAACATCGCGGAAGCCTACAAGAGCTATTGGGGCCGCGACGCGAGCGCCGGAGAAATTCAGGCTTGGACAGATCTGATCGCTTCCGGCAAGGCATCGGCTTCCGGGGCCTATGCTTCGATCCAATTCGCCCCGCAAGCAACCGCCGTCATTGCGGGACAGCGCGCGATGCGTGAGTTCGCGACCGGCGGCGAGACCATGGCCGGCGAGATGGTGAGGGTCCACCCTGGCGAACTGCTCTACACCGGGCCTTCCACCAAGATCTTCAACCCGATGGAGACGGCTCGGCTACTCGCTGGCGGGAATGACAATTCCGCCGCTGCGGAAATCCGCGCGCTCCGTGCCGAGGTGGCTGGGCTGAAAGCTGCGATGGTGCAATCTACCATGGCCGGCGCCGGCGGCGTCATCCAGGCGGTTCGCACCGGCTCTGAGGCGGAAGCCAAGATGGCGTCCACTCAGGCCCGGCAGGCGGCGGCTCCCGCTTCCAACGCGGCCTAGATGCGCACCTACACGGTTGAGGCTGTCGGCGTAGACACCGACACGGGAGAACTGCGGACTTTTCGCTGGTCGGATCACGGCTTCACGACGGGACCGGGCGACTTCCCGGCGGACACTAGCTTCTCGCCTCGGATCGGGTCGGCCCCGAACTATGAGGCGCACCTGTTCGGCCAAGCGCGCACGCGCGGCGGATCCTCGGTCGCTTATGGCGAGGTGGTGCTGGTAAACCTGGACGGAGAACT
>JBMLRS010000455.1:10112-12140 GCA_049240905.1 Elsteraceae bacterium | reverse complement strand
CGCGCTGTTGGGCTAGGAGAAGAGCCGCAAAAACGGCTATACTGGTTGTTTCTGCAACAACCAGACCGAGTCCATGTTTTTCGAATTGGCGATCGTCCTCGCGTTGATCCTGTTGAACGGATTGTTCGCGATGGTGGAGATGGCGGTTATTTCGGCGCGGCGAGCCCGGCTGCAGCGCGCCGCCGACAAAGGCGAGGTCGGGGCCGAGGCGGTCTTGGCGCTCCAGGCGGATCAGAGCCGGTTCCTGTCGACCATCCAGTTCGGCATCACCATGATCTCGGTCGCCACCAGCGCCTATGGCGGCGCGCGGCTGGCGGACAGCCTGGCCGCCTGGCTGGAGGGCGTGCCCTGGATCGGCGCCTACGCGACGGAGGCCGCCTTCAGCGTGATCGTCGTGAGCATCGGCTTCCTGACATTGATCCTGGGCGAACTGGCGCCGAAGCGCCTGGGCCTGATGCATCCGGAGGCGATCGCGCAATACAGCGCGCGCACCTTGCGCCCTCTGATGATCGGCGCCGCGCCAGCGGTCTGGCTGCTGGCGGTGGCGACGGATCTGGTGTTGAGGCTGCTGCCCAAGCGTCGGCTGGATTCAGATCAGGTGACTGACGACGAAGTGAAGCTGCTGATGCGCGAAGGCGCGCAGGCCGGCGCCTTCCACGAGACCGAGCGCAACATCGTGGAGATGACGCTGCGGCTGGGCGACCGGCGCGTGGCGGCGCTGATGACTCCGCGTCCGCAGGTCGAGTATCTGGACCTGCAGGACAGCGAGGAGACCAACACCGCCAAGCTGCTGGCCAGCCACTATTCCCGCTTCCCGATCATCGACGGCGGGTTCGAGCATGTGCTGGGCATCGTCGAGGTCAAGGATCTGCTGGCCGCCCCGCTGGCGGGCAAGCCGATCGACCTGCGCGCGGCGATCAGGCCGGTGCTCTACATTCCGGAGACCGCGCCCGCGCTGAAAGCGTTGGAGCTGTTCAAGCGGCAGGGCGCGCCGATGGCGCTGATCGTCGATGAGTATGGCGACATCCAAGGCTTGATGACCCTGAACGACCTATTGGAGTCCTTGGTCGGGGACATCGCCGGTCCGGACGGCGAGGACGAGCGCGCGGTGGTGCGGCGCGAGGACGGCTCCTGGCTGATCGACGGCATGGTGCCCATCGACGAAGTGTTCGACCTGATCAAGCTGGATCCGACCGAGAAGGCCGAGGAGCGCGATTACGAGACCCTGGGCGGCTTCATGATGTCGGAGCTCAAGCGCATTCCGCAGGCCGCGGATTTCGTGCTGATCGAAGGCTTCCGCTTCGAGGTGATGGATATGGACGGCCGCCGGGTCGATAAGGTGCTGGTCGCCCCGCCAAAGTGAGGCTCAGCTCGATCGCAACGTGCGTGAGCCGCGTCGGCGGTCACCAGGAACCGACGGCGCGGCGGGCTCAGGAATTGGATCGGGTTTCGGCGCCGCGCTCGCTTTCGCCTCCCGCTTCGACGCCGGGCGATTGTGATATTCGCGAAAAGACGCGCCAGCCTTGGGCTCCGCAGGCTCGGGGGCGGGGGAACGCTTCGCCTGATCCGACGCGAGCGGGGCGATGAGGTCTGAAAGATATTCTGGATTGAATGGTTTGCGCATCGTTGCAATCCAAGGTTTGCATGCTGACTTATTCAACAGCAGTTTTCGGTCGTCATCAATCCCCACCTCAGCCCTGCGCCAGAAGCTCACCGAGATCCGGCGCCGTCGGGGCGGGAATCCCCGTCTTCTTCTCCAACTCCTCTTTCATCTGGCGCTTGATGTCCTCCTCCATCTGCTTCAGCACGGCCTTGCGCTGCTCCGGCGGCATGGCGTCGAGCGCTTCCTTCGACAAATTGCGAGCGGCGAGCCAGGCGTCCACATAGCGCTCCGCCGCCGATTTCTTCATGTAGTTCAGGAAGCTGGCGACCGGGTCGGGCTTCTTCGGCTTGGAGGCGCTTTCCGCCGGCGCCTCCTCCTGAGTCTTCACCATGCCGCCCACGGTCTTGTCGGTCAGCCGGGGCGTG
>JBMLRS010000455.1:0-10102 GCA_049240905.1 Elsteraceae bacterium | reverse complement strand
CCATCCGGGAAAGGGCCGCCGGAAAAGACGGCGTCAACCTTCCTCAACAGGGAGTCCAGCGCGCGCTGAGCGCCCGCGAGATCCTCCGAGCGCAGAGAGGCGCCGATCTGATGGAGCTGGGCGTTCACCGCCGCGTCCATGTCGTCGCCCGCCGTCGGCGCCGGCAGCTGGGCCTGCAGCCCGTCATAAGCCTTCTGCGCGCCAGCGAGATCCCCGCCTTGCATCGCCTGAAGCAAAGCCCCCATCGCCGAGGTCGCGTCGCCGCCCTCGGACGCGACGTTCAACGCCATCCGCTTCTTCGCGACGCCTTCAAGAGAGACGGAGGAAATGGACATGAACCGACCTCTACAACGCACGGTGACGTCGCAGAAAATTGCAACCTCGGGGCCAGGCGCTATGTCTTTGAAAGATATGGAGATTTGTTGCTGGCGCGGCGCTGAGGTTCAGTCCGCCGGCAAACTCCGCCCGTCAAATTTTGCCCGAGAGCAAGGTCTGGCTCACGTCGAAGCCGATTTTTCTCATAACCTTATGATAAAAGCGCGTTTTCGGCTCTTGGCGATTCAGGCCGGGTTGAACACGCGCGAGCCGGCTGATCCCATCTCAGGCCGCCAGCCCCTTTTCCGGCGTCTTGTCCGGGATCGAGACCTCGCCGGTGTCGAGGCAGGTGCGCAGGCTGGCTTCCAGCGCCGCCTGGGGGATGTCGCGCACGATCATCACCACCCGGCTGCGGCGGTCGTCGTCGGGCCAGGCGGGCAGCAGCACGGGCGGGTGAAAAAGATGCTGCACGCCATGCACCACGACCGGCCGGTCCTGGCCGGCGACATTCAGGATCGCCTTCAGCCGGAGCATGTCGTCGCCGCGATGGCTGGTTAGCGTCTGGGCCCAGAGCGCGAAATTGTCCCACTCGATCGGCTGATCCACCGTGAGGCAGAGCGCCTGGATGCGGTGGTCATGCCGGTTCACGTCGTCGCCATGGTGGTGATGGTGGCGGTGTTCATGGTCGTGATGATCATGATCCTCGTCGTGAGCGTGATTGTGATGATGGTCGTCATCGTGATGATCGTAGGCCTCGGCCTGCAGCCAGCGGCGCACGTCCAGGCTCTTGGTCTCGGGATTATAGAGGCCGGCGTCGAACAGACGATCGGGCGAGATCCCGCCCTGCGCCGCGTAGAGCTTCAGCGCGCCGGGGTTGAGGCCGGCGAGGCGGGCCTCCAGATGCGTCACCGCGGCGGAATCGGCCACGTCGGTCTTGGTGATGACCAGACGATCGGCCACGGCCGCCTGCTTCACCGCTTCGATCTGCGCGTCGAGCGTGCGGTCGCCATTGACGGCGTCGACGCAGGTCACCACCCCGTCCAGGCGGTAATAGGCCGCCACCAGCGGATCCTGCATCAGCGTGTGAAGGATCGGCGCGGGGTCGGCCAGGCCCGTGGTCTCGATCACCACGCGGCGGAAGGGCGGAACCTCGCCACGCACGCGCTTCAGCGCCATCTCGCGCAGGGTCTTGGACAGGTCGCTCTGGATCGTGCAGCAGAGGCAGCCGCTGGCCAGCACCACCATCTCCGCGTCAACCGAAGCGATCAGCTGATGGTCCAGCCCGATCTCGCCGAACTCGTTGATCAACACCAGCACGTCCTTCATGCCGGAATCGTTCAACAGATGGTTCAGCAGCGTGGTCTTGCCGGAGCCCAAAAAGCCGGTGAGCACGGAGACGGGCAGCAGCGGTTCGGTCGGCGTGGTGGCGGTGGGGGTCGTCATCGGACGAATCCTTCGTTTAGGCCGGAGTCGGGCCCGGAATCGTGAAGATCGCGGCTTTGCCGTCTTCGGCGCCGGCCAACAGATGGCGCCCGTCCGGCGACCAGGTCAAGGCGGTGATCGGCTGATCCTTGGTGAGGAAATAGCGGCCGGTCTTGCGGCTGGGCACGTCGGAGATCACCACCAGACCATCGGCGAAACCGCCCGCCACCAGCGGCGCCACCGGATGGCAAGCGACCTTGGTGACCATCGCCTCGCCCTCATGCAGCTCAACCGGCGGGCGGCCTTCCGGGCCGTCGCCATCGAACGGCCAAGCGGCCAGCACGCTGGCGCCGGATGTGGCCAGCAGCGCGCCGTCAGCGCTCCAGGACAGGGATTTCACCTTGCCCGGATATCCGGCCATGCGCATTTCCGTGTCGTCCGCCAGACGCCAGCCATGAACTTCGCCTTCCTGCAGCGCGCTGGCGACATAGGCCAGATCGGGCCGCAGGCAGACCGCGAGATGCGAGCCTTTCCAGAGGTAGGGCTTCGGCTTCGGTTCAGGATCCGCGAGATTATAGAGCGAGAGGCCGTTGTAATGGGCGACGGCCAGGGTTTGCTGCTGGCAATCCAGGCCCGCGACGGTGCTGGGCGCGGGACCAAATTCGGCCTTCTCAGACCCGTCGAGACCCAGGAGGAAAACCGATTTGCCGACGGCGACCGCGACCTGATCGGCGCCGACGGCGACGACATGCTCGATCCATTTGCCGCGCCAACGCTTGAGATCAATCACCGTCCCATCGACCGCGACCCGGCGCAGCCAGCCATCGTCGCCGCCGGTCACGAACCCGCCGGCGGGATGCGCGGTCAGCGCCAGGATCGGCCCGTCATGCACGGCGACCTCGCGCGAGGCGTGGGCGACCTGATTGTCCAGATCGATCAGCCTGAGCTTGCCGGAGCCGACCGCGAAGGCCGCCCATTTATCGTCTGAGGCGACCGCCGCGCCGGTGACATAGCCGTCCAACCGCCAGGCCGAACGCCCGCCAGCGGACTGTGGGGGCTTGCTCATTAAGCGATGCAGTTCATGAAGCCGCTGCGCAGCCAATCTTCATCCAGCTCCTTGCCGATGAAGACGATGCGATTGGCGCGCGGCTCGTCCTTGCGCCAGGGCTTGCCCCAATCCGTGTCCATCTGCATGTGCACGCCCTGGAACACCAGCCGCTTGGGATTGCCGGCGACGTTCAGGATGCCCTTGGAGCGATAGATCTCCGCGCCATGGATGCGCAGCACCATGCCGATCCAGCTTTCGAACCGGTCCATGTCGATCGGCCGCGGATCGGAGAAGGAGATGCTGGCGATGCCGGACGCCTGGATATGGTTGTTGGCGTGGTTGTGATGATCGTGGCTGTGGTCATGCGTGGGATCGGTGCAGGTCGCCGGATCATGGTCATGCCCATGGTGATCATGACTATGGTCGTGGGTCGGGTCGGTGCAGGTCGCCGCGTCATGATCGTGCCCATGGTGATCATGCCCATGATCGTGATGATGGTGGTGATCGTCCGCGGAGAGGAAATGCGGGTCGTTCGCCAGCACCTTGGCCAGATCGAAGGCGCCGCGGTTCAGCACGGCGTCCAGCGGGGCCTCGGAATTCTTGGTGCGGATGATCGGCGCCAGGGCGTTGATCGAGCGGACATGCTTCTCGATCGCCTCCAGCTCCGCGCGCGAGACCAGATCGGTCTTGTTCAGCAGGATGGTGTCGGCGAAGGCGATCTGGATCTCCGCTTCCGGCGCGCTGTCCAGCTGGCCGCGCAGGTGGAAGGCGTCGACCACGGTGACAATCGCGTCCAGCTTGGTGCGCGCCTTCACGTCCTCGTCGACGAAGAAGGTCTGCGCGACCGGCGCGGGATCGGCGAGGCCGGTGGTCTCCACGATGATGCCGTCCAGCTTGCCGCGCCGCTTCACCAGATTGCCGATGACCCGAATCAGGTCGCCGCGCACGGTGCAGCAGATGCAGCCGTTGTTCATCTCGAACACTTCTTCGTCGGCGTCGATCACCAACTGGTCGTCGACGCCCAGCTCGGCGAACTCATTGATCACCACGGCGTATTTCTTGCCGTGCCGCTCGGTCAGGATGCGGTTCAGGAGAGTGGTCTTGCCAGCGCCGAGGAAGCCGGTCAGCACGGTCACAGGGATTTGGGTCATGGGATGCTTTCGCCAGGAAACCGAAGAGGCTAACCCCCATTTAGTACGCCGAACCCGCGCTGCCAATGCGGGGTTTGCGCGAGCGGCGAATCAACGCCCCGAATAGACCGCCGCCCGCCGCTCCCTCCAAGCCGCCAACCCTTCCTGCAGATCCAGGGTCGGGGCCATGCGGGCGAACTGCTCCGCCTCGATCAGCAGGCCTTCCGCGATCGGGACATTGAGGCCGCGGGTGACCGCGTTCAGGACGGTCGTGACCGCAAGCGGCGCATGCCATGTGATGCGCGCGGCCAATTCCTCCGCCGCTTCCAGCAAATCGGCGGCCGGGACCACCGCGTTGACCAAGCCGATCTCGACGGCGCGCTGGGGCGAGAAGGCGTCGCCGGTCAGCAGCAGCTCCATCGCGCGCTTGCGCCCGGCCAGACGCGGCAGGCGCTGCGTGCCGCCGAAGGTGGGCGGCATCGCCAGCAGGATCTCCGGCTTGGCGAACAGCGCGCGGTCGCTGGCCAGCGCCAGGGGAACCGCCTCGGTGATCTCGCAGCCGCCGCCATAGGCGAGGCCATTGACCGCCGCGATCACCGGCTTCGGAAAGGCTTCCAGCCGGGCGGTCATCGCCTGCCCGCGCCGAACGAAATCGCGCAGCGCCGTCTGGGCTCCCGCCGCCACGCTGGCTGAAAACTGGCTGATGTCCGCCCCGGCGGAGAAGGCGCGCTCCCCGGCGCCGGTCAGGATGACGGCGCGGACGGAATCATCCGTCTCCACCGCGTCCAGCAGCGCCATCAGCCGGTCGATCAGCTCATAGCTGAGGGCGTTCAGCTTTTCCGGCCGGTTCAGGGTCAAAAGGGCGGTCTGGCGGCGGATCTCGATCAACACGGGTTCGGACATGGCGGGCTCCAGAAGTCATCAGAAGCCCAGGCTAGGCGGGATTGGCTTGCGAAGTATACTCACTGGTCGGTATACATAGACATGGACGACACCAAGGCCCGCATCACCGCCGCCGCGATCAAGCTGTTCTATGAGGACGGCGTGAAGGCCGTGAGCATGGACGCGATCGCCGCGCGCGCGGGCGTCACCAAGCGCACGGTCTACTATCACTTCAAAAGCAAAGACGAGCTGATGGCCGCCTATCTGGCGGCGCGCGACCAACCCAGCCTGACCTTGTTCGCACGCTGGTACGACGAGACGTCGGGCGGCCCCGGCGACAAGCTGGCGGCGATCTTCCAGAATGTGGCGCGGTCGGCGCGCCATCCGAAATGGCGCGGCTGCGGCTTCCTGCGCACCTCGGTGGAGCTGGCGGACATGCCCGGTCATCCCGCAATCGCCGTCGGCGCCGCGCATAAAAAGAAGTTCGAAGCCTGGTTGGCCACGCAGTTGGAAAGCGCAGGGGTTCCTGGCGCGCCCGAACTCGCGCGCCAAGCCTTGCTGCTGCTCGACGGCTCTTTCGCGGTGGTGCTGCTGCACCGCGACCCAAGCTACATGGAAAGCGCGGGCGACGCCGCCAGGTCCCTGGTTCTCGCGGCTGTCGCTAAACGTTCAGGATCGCCACCAGCTTCGCCATGACCTCGTCCATCACGGCCAGCGGGGCCCGTTCGACCTTCTGCGGCTCGCCCATGCTGAAATCGATGGCGCGCGGCTGATCGCACCGGACGACGCCGGGCGTGACCGCGCCAGTGCCCTCCAGCATCACAGCGAACCCAGCCGTGCGCACTGCCGATTCGGGACTGGCGATCGGCAAGACGACCGGCGTCCGGGTGACCCGATTGAAGCGCGCCGGCGTCACAATCAGGACGGGGCACAGAGCCCCGCCCTCCTGGTTCGCGTCGTTAGGCCGCGAGACCAGGTAGATGTCCCCTCTATCCATTCTTTAAACCAGTTCCGCCCCGACCGGCCTGCCATGCAGCCAGGTATTCTCCTCATCCGACAAAGGCGCGGCGCGGTCGCACATCGCCAAGAGCTGGTCGAGGCTGTATTTCGGCTTGCGTCGGGGCTCGATCACCAAGCGACCGCCATTGACCGTCAGGCCGACGGTGGCGCCGGCGTTCAGATGCAGGATGTCGAGAATGGAGGGCGGCACCGCCAACATGACCGAACCGCCGACCTTTCGAAGATTGGTGTGATGCACGAGACAACTCTCCTTGGGAATTATACAGGTGTATAATGGATAGTATGACAGGCGTCACACAGATAATGCAATTGTTTTCTGTTAAATTTATATAGAAATATGCGCGCACCCCGCAAGCTAAGCCGAAAAACTTAGGCTATCCGCCGTTCCCAAAGGACCCGGCGACCTGCCCGCTCATCGCCGCGGCCTGCGCCAACGCCACCTTGAGGCTCGCGTGATCGGCGATTCCCCTGCCGGCGATGTCGAAGGCGGTTCCGTGATCGACCGAGGTGCGCGGGAACGGCAGGCCGACCGTGACGTTCACCCCCTCATCAACACCCAGATACTTCACCGGGATCAGCCCCTGGTCATGATATTGCGCGACCACGATGTCGAATTCGCCCTTGCGGGCGCGCATGAACACGGTGTCGCCGGCCCAGGGGCCGGAGGCGTCGATTCCCGCCGCGCGCGCCTGCGCCACGGCCGGCGCGATGATGTCGAGATCCTCGCGCCCGAACAGCCCACCCTCCCCGGCGTGGGGATTGAGGCCGGCGACGGCGACTCGGGGCTTGGCGACGCCCAGCCTCAGGCAGGCCTCATGCGCCAGGCGAATCGCGGTCAACTCGCCCTCCACCGTCAACGCGTCGATCGCGTCGCGCAGCGACAGGTGGATGGTGACCAGGAGCGTGCGCAGCTCATGGTTCATCAGCATCATCGCGTAGTCGCGCGTGTCGGTCAGATCGGCCAGGATCTCGGTGTGGCCGGGATATTTCACGCCGGCGGCCTTGAACGCCTCCTTATGGATCGGCGCGGTGCAGATCGCGCGGATCTCGCCCTTCAGCCCGGCCTCGATCGCGGCGGTGACGTAGCGATAGGCGGCCGCCCCGGCGCGCGCGTCCACCTCGCCGAAGGCCAGATCGGCCGGAAGATCGGACAAGGCCAGCACCGGCAGGGTTCCGCGCTTGGGCCGGAAATCCTCGATCTTCGACAGCGTAACCAGCGTGAGCTTCGCGCCCAGGAAATCGATCGCCCGCGCGAGCATGGCGACGTCGCCGAACACCACGACGTCGTCGCGCGCGTCCGCCTCCGCGAACAGCTTCACCGTGATCTCCGGACCGATCCCGGCGGGATCCCCCATGGTGAGCGCGATTGGGGCAAGGGATTTAGCGGTCACGGACATACTCCACGGCGGGGCCATAGGGAGGATGATCATAGGGCTTCACGAAGCTCATGCCGCATTTCTTCATGACGTTGATCGAGGCGGCGTTGGCCGCCAACGCGGTGGCGACCACCCGGTCCACGCCGAGGTCGCGGAAGGCCTTATCGATCAGGGCTTGCGCCCCTTCGGTGGCGAAGCCTTGCCCCCAATCGCGGCGATGAAAGCGCCAGCCGATTTCGCACAGGCCCGGGCGGTAGCGCGGATGGAGCGCGAACCAGCCGAGGAAGCGGCTGTCCTGACGCGTCTCCGCCGCCCAGAGCGCGAGCGGTCCATTGTTAAGATAATGGCCGAGGATGAGCGGCATGCGTTCGGCGCGGACCCAATCGAGCGAGGGAGCGACGCCATTGCTGCGCCGCCATCCGCCGGCGTAGCGCACGACCTCCGGATCCGAATCGAGGTCCACCAGATTCTCGGCGTCGGCCCGCGTGAACCGACGCAACCGAAGCCGCGCCGTCTCAAGCAGGACCGGCGGGACTTCGGTCGTCGTCATGCTTTACCCCAGCGAATGAACGATCTCTTCGGTGACCTTCTTGGCGTCGCCGAACAGCATCATGGTGTTGTCGCGGAAGAACAGCTCGTTATCCACGCCCGCATAGCCGGACGCCATGGAGCGCTTGATGAACAGCACGGTCTTCGCCTTCTCCACGTCGAGGATCGGCATGCCGTAGATCGGGCTCTGCGGATCGGTCTTCGCGGCCGGGTTGGTCACGTCGTTCGCGCCGATGACGAAGGCCACGTCGGCCTGGGCGAAGTCGCGGTTGATTTCCTCCAGCTCCTTCACTTCGTCATAGGGCACGTTGGCTTCGGCCAGCAGCACGTTCATGTGGCCGGGCATCCGGCCCGCGACCGGGTGGATCGCGTAGCTGACGGTCACGCCTTCCTTCTTCAGAATGTCGGCCATTTCCCGCAGCGCGTGCTGGGCCTGCGCCACGGCCATGCCGTAGCCGGGCACGATGATGACCGAGCGCGCGTTCTTCATGATGAAGGCCGCGTCCTCCGGGCTGCCGGACTTGACCGAACGGTCGCCGCCGGGGCCGCCGCCGGCAGGGCCAGAGGCCTCGCCGCCGAAGCCGCCGAGGATGACCGAGAAGATCGAGCGGTTCATGCCCTTGCACATCACGTAGCTGAGGATCGCGCCCGAGGCGCCGACCAGCGCGCCGGTGACGATCAGCAGATTGTTGTGCAGGGTGAAGCCGATGCCCGCCGCCGCCCAGCCGGAATAGCTGTTCAGCATCGAGACGACCACGGGCATGTCCGCGCCGCCGATCGGCAGGATCAGCAGGAAGCCCAAGGCCAGGGCGATGATGATGAGGATCACGAAGGCGGCGGTCGACTGACCGGCGACCATCCAGACGATCATCAGGACGATCGCGACGCCCAGCCCCGCGTTCAGGATATGCTGACCCTGGAACACCAGCGGCTTGCCGCCGACCAGGCCTTGCAGCTTGGCGAAGGCGACGATCGAGCCGGTGAAGGTGATCGCGCCGATCGCGACGCCCAGCCCCATTTCGATCAGCGAGGAGGTCTTGATCCCCGTTGGCGTGGTGATGCCGTAGGCGTCCGGCGAGGCGAAGGCCGCGACCGCGACGCAGACCGCCGCGAGGCCGACCAGCGAGTGGAACGCGGCGACCAGCTGCGGCAGCGCGGTCATCTCGATCTTGAGCGCGACATAGGCGCCGATCACGCCGCCGATCACCAGACCCAGGATGATCAACCAGGGGCTCAACACCGCCGGGCTCAGCAGGGTGGTGGCGATCGCCAGACCCATGCCGATGATGCCGAACAGGTTGCCCTGACGCGAGGTCTCCGGGTGCGACAACCCCCGCAGCGCCAGGATGAAGAGGACGGAGGAGACGAGATAGAGCAGGGCTGACAGATCGTTGCTCATCTCAGCGCGCCTTCTTCTTGAACATGGACAGCATGCGGTGGGTCACGATGAACCCGCCGAAGATATTCACCGAGGCCAGGATCACGGCGATAAAGCCCATGATCTTGGCGAAATCGAACCCGGCGGGGCCGGCGGCGATCAGAGCGCCGACGATGATCACGGATGAGATCGCGTTGGTGACCGCCATCAGCGGCGAATGCAGAGCCGGCGTCACCCGCCAGACCACGTAGTAGCCCACGAAGCAGGCGAGCATGAACACGGTCAGGCCGACCACGGTCGGGTCGACCGCGCCATGCGCGTCCCCGACATGGCTGGCGGCCGCGACCTTCGCCTGCATGGCGAGGGTCTGGGCTTCGGCCGCGAGGGCCTGGGCTTGTTCCGCGAGTTTGCTGGCGCGGTCCAGGATTTGGTTCGGTTCCATGATCGCCGCCTTACGCCGCTTTGGGTTGGAAGTTGGGATGCACGATCGCGCCGTTCTGGGTCAGCAGGGTCGCCTTGATGATCTCGTCGGCGACGTCGATCTTCAGCGCCTTGGTCTCCTTGTCGATCATCGGCTGGAGGAAGGCCCAGAGATTGCGGGCGTAGAGCGCGCTTGCGTCGATCGGCAGCTTGCCCGCCATGTTCACCGGGCCGATGACCTTCACGCCGTTCGCGCTGACCACCGTCTTGCCAGCCTTGGTGAGGGCGCAGTTGCCGCCATTCTCCGCCGCGAGGTCGACGATGACCGAGCCCGGCCGCATGGTCGCGACCATCTCGGCGGTGATCAGCACCGGCGCGGGGCGGCCGGGGATCAGCGCGGTGCAGATCGCGATGTCCTGCTTGGCCACGGTCTCCGCGATCTTGGCGGCCTGCCGCGCCTTGTAGGCGTCGTCCATTTCCTTGGCGTAGCCGCCCGAGGTCTCGGGGTGGGCCGCGGCGCCGGCGTCCACTTCGACGAAGCTGGCGCCGAGCGACATCACCT
>JBMLRS010000454.1:0-5429 GCA_049240905.1 Elsteraceae bacterium | reverse complement strand
GAAGACCCGAGGCTTGCAGGTGCGGACGTTGGAGGCGGTGACGAACAGCTTGATGCGCCGATCATTGCGAATCGCCGCGAAATCGACCTGTTCGTTCATCAGGTCCACCAATGGGTTGAGCCCGATCGGATTGAGCTGGGAGGGCGCCAGCATGCGGCTGATCATGTCGAACAGCACGAAGCCGGGCACTTTATCGACGCGCCAATCGGGCTTCAGCCCGAACCAAGCGCGCCAGTCCGTGTGGTTTATGAAGCCGCGCAGGCTGATCTGCCACCAGAATTTCTCAAGCGCGTCGATCGCGCCTTGCCGACCGCCCTTCAGAAACCCGTCGGTGAAGACGACCGCGTTCATCGCGCCAGCGCTCGCCCCGCTGATGCCGTCAATGAAAATGCGTCGATCCGCGATCAGCCGGTTCAAAACGCCCCAGGTGAAAGCGCCATGCGCGCCGCCGCCTTGGAGCGCCAAATTGATGTGTCGACGAACCGTCTGGCCGCGCTTGGTTCGGGTTGCGAAAGCGGGGTCGGCGGGTGTGGCGACGCGGTTTGACATGACTGTATCGTACAACGATCTGGCGCAATCTGTGAAATTGAACCTAAACAGAGGCACTGGCGTAGGGAAGCCGTCAACCAATATGGTGTTGGGATGCGCTCTCCCTTCTCTTTCTCGACGCTCGCCTGCGTCGTCGCCGCCTTCCTGCTTTCCGCCTGCGCCGAGACGCGGCCGGTCTGGATCTCCGCGCATGAGCGCGACCATCCGCTGGTCGGCCGCATCGTCGATCCCGCCTCGGGCGCCGAGATAAGCTCCGCTGCGGCGGCCGAGCGGGTTCGGCGCGCGCGCTTCCTCTTCCTTGGAGAGAAACACGACAATCCCGATCATCACGTGATCCAGGCCGCCCTGCTCCAGACCGTGACCGACGCCGGCCGCCGGCCCGCGGTCGCCTGGGAGATGATCGACGAAGACCAAACCCCCAGGCTCGGGCAGTTTCTGGCCTCCAATCCGACGGACGGGGCGCTGATGGGCGCGGCGTTGGGCTGGGAGCGAACCGGTTGGCCGGACTGGGCGCTCTATCGACCGATCGCAGACGCCGCGATCGCCGCCCGCCTGCCGATGGCCGCCGCCTCGCCGCGCCGCTCGGTGCTGCGCCGCCCCGCCCCCGCCGCGTCCTTCGCCTTGCCCGCCAGCTTGCTGGACAATTTGAAGGATGAATTGCTGCAAAGCCATTGCGGCCAGCTGCCGGGAACGGCGCTTGGGCCGATGGCGACCGCGCAGCAACGGCGCGACCTCGCCATGGCGGACAGCCTGTTGGCCCATGGAACCGCGGATGGGGCGGTGCTGATCGCCGGCAACGGTCACGCCCGACGCGATCGGGGCGCGCCTTGGTGGTTGACCCGCCTCGGCGTCGATCCGGGCGCGATTCTCTCGGTAGGCGTTCTCGAGGTGGACCCGGCGCGGCGGGCGGCGCGGGACCTGAGCGGCCTCGCCGCGCAATTCGATCTGATCTATCTGACCCCGCGCGTGGATGCTGAGGATCCCTGCGTGAAATTCGCCGAGCAGCTGAAACGACTGCGCAAATGATCTTGACCGCCGGCGCGCGACGGCGCTTGCCTGCGGCGAACGTTTCTTAAAGTCCCCGCGATGGAAGCAAACCAATGGAACTGACTGGCGAAACTCTGATCCCGGCCCCGCGTCAGCGCGTCTGGGAGGCCCTGAACGATCCCGAGATCCTGCGTCAGTCGATCACCGGCTGCGAGTCCATCGAAAAGCTGTCGGACACCGAGCTCACCGCAAAGGTCACCGCCAAGGTCGGCCCCGTGAAGGCGACCTTCACCGGCGCCGTCACCCTCTCCGACATCGACCCGCCCAACGGATACCGCATCAGCGGCGAAGGCAAGGGCGGCGTGGCCGGCTTCGCAAAGGGCGGCGCGAACGTGACCTTGACCGAGGCCGAGGGCGGCACCCTGCTCTCCTACTCGGTCGACGCGCAAGTCGGCGGCAAATTGGCGCAGATCGGCTCACGCCTGATCGACGCGACGGCGAAGTCCTACGCCAAAGATTTCTTCGAGAAGTTCTCAGCGTTGGTTGGACAGGCGGAGGCTGACGCGGCCGCGCCCAAGCCCGCCGCCGAAGCGTCCGAAGAGGCCCCCAAGACGGCTGCGGCCGCCGCCTCCGTGCATGTTCCGCCCAAGGCCTTGGCGCCGCGGGCGGGCCTGCCGCCGGCGGTTTGGATCACGGGCGTGGTGGCCCTCGTCGTCCTGCTGCTCGCCCTCGGCCTGTCAAGGTGAGGATCGCCTTGACCGCGTCGCGGTCGCCGCGCCACTCTGCGTCAGCGCCGGCTCGATCAATATCCGGGTAAGGATAAAGGCCGGTTGAATTTCACAATGCCCAATCCTCGGGGAGGCATATTTCGATGACCGCTAGCGTCTCCATGACCGTCAACGGCCGACCGGTTTCGGCCGAGGTCGAACCGCGCACGCTGCTCGTTCAGCTTCTGCGCGAGAAACTCTCGCTGACCGGCACCCATGTCGGCTGCGACACCAGCCAATGCGGAGCCTGCGTCGTCCATGTCGACGGTGTCTCCGTGAAGAGCTGCACGATTCTGGCCGTCCAGGCCGACGGCGCCCAGGTCACCACGATCGAAGGCTTGGCCAACGGAACCCTGCACCCGATGCAGGAGGCCTTCCGCGACAACCATGGCCTGCAGTGCGGCTTCTGCACGCCCGGCATGGTGATGAGCGCGATCGATCTGGTGAAGCACAATCCGGACCCAAGCGAAACCGAGATTCGCGAATGGTTGGAAGGCAATATCTGTCGCTGCACGGGCTATCACAACATCGTGAAGTCCATTAAGGCCGGCGCCGCTGCGATGCGGAAAGGAGCATGACCCATGGATCAGCCCATTCCCCCGTCACTGATCGGCGCTTCCGTCCGGCGGCGTGAAGATCAGCGCTTTCTAACGGGTCTCGGCAACTACACGGACGATTTCAATCGTCACGGCCAGACCCACGCCTACATCCTGCGCTCGCCGCACCCGCACGCCCTGATCAAGTCGATCTCGACCGTCGCCGCCAAGAAGGCGCCGGGCGTGGTGGCCGTGTTCACCGGCGCGGACATGGCGGCCTCCGGCGTCGGCAGCCTGCCCTGCGGCTGGCAGATCCACTCCAAGGACGGCACGCCGATGGTCGAGCCCGGCCATCCGCCGCTGGTGGTCGATCGCGTGCGCCATGTCGGCGACAATGTCGCGGTCGTGCTGGCCGAGACCCTGGCGCAGGCCAAGGACGCGGCCGAACTGATTGAAATTGAATGGCAGACCCTGCCCTCGCTCTCCTCCACCGCCGACGCGATCAAGCCGACCGCGCCGCAGGTGTGGGAGCAGGCGCCCGGCAACCTCTGCTATGACTGGCATATCGGCGACAAGGACGCAGTCGACGCCGCCTTCGCCAAGGCCCACAAGGTCGCCAAGATCGATCTGAAGAACAACCGCCTGATCCCCAACGCCATGGAGCCGCGCGCGGCGCTGGGCGATTACGACCGGGGCACGGGCGAACATACGCTGATCACCACCAGCCAGAACCCGCATGTGATCCGGCTCTTGATGGGCGCCTACGTGCTGCAGGTGCCGGAATCCAAGCTGCGGGTGATCGCGCCTGACGTGGGCGGCGGCTTCGGCTCGAAGATCTATCATTACGCCGAAGAAGCCATCGTCACCTGGGCCGCCAAGCAAGTCGGCCGCCCAGTGAAATGGACCGCCGAGCGCACGGAAAGCTTCATGACCGACGCGCATGGTCGCGACCATGTCAGCCACGCCGAGATGGCGCTGGACGAGCAGGGTCACTTCCTGGCGCTGCGCGTGGCCACGATCGCCAACATGGGGGCCTATCTCTCCACCTTCGCCCCGGCGATCCCAACCTATCTGTATGCGACCCTGCTGGCCGGCGTTTACAAGACCCCGGCCATCTACGCGGAAGTGAAGGCGGTGTTCACCCACACCACCCCGGTGGACGCCTATCGCGGCGCCGGCCGGCCGGAAGCGACCTTCCTGCTGGAGCGTCTGGTCGACGTCGCCGCCGGCGTGATGGGGCTGACGCCGTCGGAAATCCGCAAGCGCAACTTCATCCCCGCCGACGCCTTCCCCTATCAGACCCCGGTCGCCCTTCAGTATGACAGCGGCGACTATCAGGGTTCGATGGCCCAGGCGGAAGCGGCGGCCGACGTCGCCGGCTTCGCCGCCCGCAAGGCGGAGAGCGCCAAGCATGGCAAGCTGCGCGGCATCGGCTACTCCACTTACGTCGAAGCCTGCGGCATCGCGCCTTCGGCGGTCGCCGGCGCTCTGGGCGCCCGCGCCGGCCTCTATGAGGTCGGCACGATCCGCGTCCACCCGACCGGCACCGTGACGGTTCTGACCGGGGCGCACAGCCACGGCCAGGGCCATGAGACCACTTTCGCCCAGGTCGTGGCGCAAAGCCTCGGCATCGGGATCGAGCAGGTCGAGATCGTCCATGGCGACACCGGCCAGGTGCCGTTCGGCATGGGCACCTACGGCTCGCGCAGCCTTGCGGTCGGCGGTTCGGCGATCATGAAGGCGATCGACAAGATCGTCGCCAAGGGCAAGAAGATCGCCGCTCATCTGCTCGAGGCCGCCGAGGCGGACATCGAGTTCCAGGACGGCAAGTTCTCCGTCGCCGGCACCGACCGGTCGAAGAGCTTCGGCGAGATCGCGTTGGCGGCCTATGTGCCGCACAACTACCCGATCGAGACGGTGGAGCCGGGTCTGGACGAAACCGCCTTCTACGATCCCAAGAACTTCACCTTCCCCGCGGGCGTGCATATCTGCGAGGTCGAGATCGACCCGGAGACCGGCGTGACCAAGGTGGAGAAGTTCACGGTGGTCGACGACGTCGGGCGCGTGATCAATCCCATGATCGTGGACGGTCAGGTTCATGGCGGCGTCGCCCAAGGCATCGGGCAGGCCCTCATGGAGAACTGCGTCTATGACGAGGTCGGCCAGCTGCTGTCCGGCTCCTTCATGGATTACTGCATGCCGCGCGCGGACGATCTGCCGAACTTCGGCGTCTCCCAGCACACCACGCTCTGCACCCACAACCCGCTTGGGGTGAAGGGCTGCGGCGAGGTGGGCGCTATCGGCTCCCCGCCGGCGGTGATCAACGCCGTGGTGGACGCGCTGAAGCCATACGGGATCACGCATTTCGACATGCCGGCCAGCCCGCAGCGGGTCTGGCAGGTCATCAACGCTCACACGCCCCGCATGGCGGCTGAATAAGAAACGGGAGGCAAGCCCATGTACGCGTTCGCCTATGTGAAACCCAAGTCGGTCGCCGACGCGGTTTCGATGATGAAAGAAGACGGCGACGGCAAGCTCCTCGCCGGCGGCCAAACCCTGCTGCAGACCCTGAAGCAGCGCCTCGCCCAGC